>NZ_CAWUDO010000008.1:0-155933 GCF_963920935.1 Nostoc sp. CCY 9925
GACTAATGACTAATGACTAATGACTAATGACTAATGACTAATGACTAATGACTAAAATTCGTATTGGTAACGGCTACGATATTCACCAACTGGTGAGCGATCGCGCTTTAATTTTGGGAGGAATTCAAATTCCCCATGAACTCGGTTTGTTGGGTCACAGTGACGCTGATGTACTCACCCACGCCATTATGGACGCTATGCTTGGGGCATTATCTTTGGGGGATATTGGTCATTATTTTCCCCCTAGCGATCCCCAATGGGCTGGAGCAGATAGTTTAATACTATTAACTCAAGTACATCAGCTAATTCGGGAGCAAGGCTGGCAGGTGGGAAATATTGACTCGGTGGTAGTGGCAGAACGTCCCAAATTAAAACCGCATATTCACAAAATGCGCGACAAACTAGCGACTGTTTTAGAATTACAACCAAATCAAATTGGCATCAAAGCTACGACCAATGAAAAATTAGGTCCAGTAGGGCGAGAAGAAGGCATTTGTGCTTATGCTGTAGTTTTATTATTACAGGAATAATGATGAGATGATGTCAAAAAAATCAGAATCTATTCTAGGGTTCTCGCACGAGTAAGTCATTGAAAAGCAAAGCACTTGACTAATTCTGTTGCGCTTTTTTTTGCTGTCTCACAACTACCATTTTAAATCATCCGATGGTTAACTTATTCGGGCATTATTGGTAAATTTCAGATAGTTTATCAAACCATCTCGGATGATTAATACAAATTGCCCCATCTGTTTGCTAAAGTTACCCCAGATATAGGATTAGATACACTTGAATCTTTGTCCTCTAAACCTGGGGGTGAATTTATTGACCTTAATGAGACAGAATTCAAGTTGATTTAATTCTATGAAATTATCAGCGATTTTTTTTACAATTAAACGTTTTTGGTTGACAATAATTCTGAGTTCAGCAATAGCATTTACAGTTACCGCCTGCAACCCTAGTAACTTTAAAACCGCAGCTGCTCAAGTTCCACAAATCGTTAGTGCAGTTTTAAGTGAACCTTCAACTTTTAACTATGCTTTGAATGAGTCAGCATATAGCGTTTTTGGGTTCATATATGACTCATTGATTAATGAGAATCCCATCACTACAAAACTAGAACCTGGTTTAGCAGAATCTTGGGAAGTTTCTGAAGATGCACAACGGGTTGTAATCACCCTGCGAGAAGGACTCAAGTGGTCAGATGGTAAACCAATGACTGCTGATGATGTTGTATTTACTTATAACGAAATCTACCTTAATCCAAAAATCCCGACTTCTTTAAAAGATGCCTTAAAAGTTGGTGAAAAGGGCACTTTACCAAAGGTGAGGAAAATCGACGATCGCCGGGTTGAATTTACTATACAGGAACCCTTTGCTCCTTTTGTAAGATATGTAGGCGGCATCCCGATTATGCCAGCCCATGCTCTACAACAAGCAATTCGCACAACTGAATCTGATGGAAATCCTAAGTTTATTTCTATGTGGGGAACAGGCACCGATCCCAAACAAATTGTTGGCAACGGTCCCTATGTCATGGAAAGTTATGTTCCCAGTCAACGAGTTATATTTCGACGCAATCCATACTACTGGCGCAAAGATGCTCAGGGTAATCCTCAGCCGTACATCGATCGCATTGTTTGGCAAATTATTGAATCCACTGAAAACCAGTTGATTAGTTTTCGCTCTGGACAATTAGATGATTTAGAAATTCCTCCCGAAGGTTTTAGTTTAATAAAACGAGAAGAAAAACGAGCGAAGTTTAAAATTTATAATGGCGGGCCAAATACAAGTACCACTTTTATTTCTTTTAATCTCAATCAAGCTAAGAATTCCCAGGGTAAGCCTTTGGTAGACCCCATCAAATCTCGCTGGTTTAATCAAAAGGAATTTAGACAGGCTATAGCCTATGCACTAGACCGCGAAACGATGAAAATCAATGCTTACCGGGGATTAGGGGAACTGCAAAATTCATTTGTTTATGTGAAAAGTCCCTACTTTCTCCCTCCAGAAAAAGGATTAAAAGTATATAATTACGAACCCACAAAATCGAAGAAACTTCTGTTAGACGCTGGGTTTAAATATAATGCCCAAAATCAACTCTTAGATGCTGATGGCAACCGAGTCAGATTTACTCTGTTGACGAATTCCGAAAGGAAAGTGAGAGGAGATATGGCAGCTCAAATCCAACGAGACCTGGCAAGAATTGGGATTCAGGTTGATTTGCAAATCTTGAGTTTCAATTCTTATTTAGAAAAACTGAAAGTTACACAAAATTGGGATTGTTACCTTGGAGGTTTTGCTGGAGGTGGTGTTGAACCCCACGGTGCTAGCAATATCTGGAGAATTAACGGTGCATCTCACGCATTTAATCAAGGCGCACAACCAGGAGATCCGCCGCTAATTGGTTGGGAAGTTTCTGATTGGGAAAAACAAATTGATAGCCTTTATATTAAGGGCGCACAAGTATTAGATGAAAACAAGCGCAAAGAAATTTATTACGAATATCAGCGCATCGCCTCAGAACAGTTGCCGTTTATTCATTTAGTGGAAGGGTTGAATTTACAAGCCGTGCGCGATCGCTTCCAAGGTATTCAGTATACTGCTCTTGGTGGCCCCTTCTGGAACCTCTACGAACTGAAAGTAGTTGATTAAATAGGGCATGGGGCATTAGTTATTTGCAAAGGACTAATGACTAATGACTAATGACAAAGGAATAATGACTGATGACTAATGAAAAAAATTTGCGATCGCTCTTAGAAGCGGTTGCCAATGGTAAAGTTTCTCCAGATGTAGCGTTAGACTCTCTTAAAGGCTTAACCTATGAAAGTGTGGGTGAGTTTGCCAAAATTGACCACCATCGCCAGTTAAGAACTGGTTTCCCTGAGGTCATTTGGGGTCCTGGGAAAACACCCGATCAAATTGCTCAAATTATCGAGGTGATGCGCCTCCGTAACCCGGTGGTGATGGCAACTCGCATTGAAAGTGCAGTTTATAGCGCACTGCAAGCAAAAGTTACTGGTTTGCGGTATTACGAAATGGCGCGAATTTGTGCGATCGCTCCTGCTACCCTCGAACCACAGTTTCAGGGCGAAATCGGCATTCTTTCTGCTGGTACCGCTGATTTACCTGTTGCTGAAGAAGCCGCTGTTACTGCTGAACTTTCTGGTTTTCAAGTAAACCGCCTCTGGGATGTTGGCGTTGCAGGGATTCACCGCTTATTAAGTAATCGTCACCTCATCGATTCAGCATCGGTGCTGATTGTCGTCGCAGGCATGGAAGGCGCTTTACCCAGCGTCGTCGCTGGTTTAGCAAATTGTCCGGTGATTGCTGTACCCACTAGCATTGGTTATGGCGCCAGTTTTAGCGGTCTAGCACCACTGTTGACAATGCTCAACTCTTGTGCCGCGGGAGTAGGTGTAGTGAACATCGATAACGGTTTTGGCGCAGCAGTTTTGGCAGGACAAATTTTGCGGACAGCCGAGAAATTGCGGTTGGCATCCCCTGAATCTTGAGTTAAGACATTAAAGTCATACTTAAGATTTCAGTATTTATCAGTAATTAATGTAAAAAAGCTGAGACTGAAATTTGCTAACCCAACTTCTCAATCACCAAATATGAGTCATTACAGCGATTTTATATCTCAGTTTCTTTGGCATTTGCCTGTAAACTGGACAGCTCTAGCACAAACAATTACTGATCCAGACCTCATGGGTCAGATACAAAAATCCTGGAACCATTTTATACAAACAGGTCAAGTTTGGGCATTGTTGATTGGTTTAGTCATTGGCTATATCATTCGGAATCTAACTAGCTACGGTTAAAACTAGCGGGGAGTAGGGAGTAGGGAATGGAGAAAGAGGCTGGCAAGAGGGTAAAGACATCTCCCTCATCTGTCGGTCGGTGAGCAAAGCCGAACCGCATTTCCCCCATATCCCTCATCTCCCCTACTCCCCACTCCCCACTCCCCCAATATTTATGACTAAAGAACAAACTTGGAGTCAGCGGTTTGAATCAGCATTACATCCAGCGATCGCTCGTTTTAATGCCAGTATAAATTTTGATATTGAATTAATAGAATATGACTTGACTGGTTCTCAAGCTCATGCCAAAATGCTGGCTCACACGGGCATAATTTCAAAAGCAGAAGGCGAAGAACTAGTTGCAGGTTTAGACCAAGTTCGCCAAGAGTACCGCCAGGGAAAATTTCAGCCTGGTGTCGATGCTGAAGATGTACATTTTGCAGTGGAACGACGATTGACAGAAATTGTCGGTGATGTGGGTAAAAAGCTGCATACAGCGCGATCGCGTAATGACCAAGTTGGCACTGATACTAGACTCTACCTCCGCGACCAAATCCAACAAATCAAAAGTCAATTGCGGGAATTTCAAGGCATTCTGCTAGATATAGCTGAAAAAAACGTTGAAACTTTAATTCCTGGCTATACTCACCTGCAACGTGCCCAACCTCTGAGTTTAGCTCATCATCTCCTGGCATACTTTCAAATGGCACAACGGGACTGGGAACGGCTAAGTGATGTTTCTCGCCGCGTGAATATTTCACCTTTGGGGTGCGGTGCTTTAGCCGGGACTACTTTCCCCATTGACCGCCATTACACAGCCAAGCTCTTGAATTTTGACAATATTTATGCTAACAGCCTCGATGGAGTGAGCGATCGCGATTTTGCGATCGAATTCTTGTGTGCAGCTAGCATAATTATGGTTCACCTCAGTCGGCTTGCAGAAGAAGTCATTCTTTGGTCATCTGAAGAATTTCGCTTTGTTACCCTCAAAGATAGCTGTGCCACCGGTTCCAGTATCATGCCGCAAAAGAAAAATCCGGATGTCCCAGAATTGGTACGGGGGAAAACAGGACGGGTATTCGGACATCTCCAGGCAATGCTGGTGATTATGAAAGGGTTACCCCTGGCATATAACAAAGACTTGCAAGAAGATAAAGAAGGTTTATTTGATACCGTCAACACAGTCAAAGCCTCTTTGGAAGCAATGACAATTTTGCTAGGGGAAGGTTTAGAATTTCGTACCCAGCGCTTAGCCGAAGCCGTAACGGAAGACTTTTCTAATGCTACCGATGTGGCAGATTATCTAGCAGCACGAGGTGTTCCTTTCCGAGAAGCTTACAATCTCGTGGGTAAAGTTGTAAAAACCAGTATTGCCGCAGGTAAACTCCTAAAAGATTTGACATTGGACGAATGGCAACAACTACATCCAGCATTTGCCCCAGATATTTATCAAGCCATATCCCCCCGCCAAGTCGTGGCTGCCCGCAATAGTTATGGTGGTACTGGCTTTGCACAGGTATATGAAGCACTCATAGCCGCCCGCACTAAAATTGCACAAGAGAGGGAGTAGGGACTGGGGATGAGGGAGATGAGGGGCAGGGAGCAGGGAGCAGAGGGGAAAGAGGTAATTTTTCATTCTCCCCCTTGCCCCCCTGCCTCTTCCCAGTGCCCCAAAATAATTGAGGGCGTACACTTGTACGCCCTCAATTTTTAAAAGACTTAAAAAGTAAGTATATTAACAGGCAACTTACTCAGCATCAACTGCTGCTGCGCCCTCATCTTCCTCACTCTTCGGTGGTCTTTGTTGGAACCTTCTCTGCATTCTTCCTGTGGTAGTCCGTTTACGAAACTTACGGGCATATGCCTGGTTCCGTAGCGCCTTTTCTTTTTTCGGGTTACGGCGCTTAGCCATGTTCACCTCATTAATAAACAACAAAAAATCGCAACTAGGCATGACGCAGGCAATATCAGCTACCAATGTTTTTGATATACTTGTAGCCTAGTGACTAATCGATACGCTTTAAACAGTGTTCTAGTCTACCGCATTCAACATTGTTATGTCAATAATAATTGATAATTATCTGGCTAGCAGCTAGATAAGAAATATCGTTTATGGAATTCAAATGTCTTAAATATATATAAATTAGCTAATTAGTTGTTTTACTTGGAAAAAAACTAATATTATTTATTCAGCAAAAACTTTAATTAAGCAATATTATGTATATAGAAATACAGTGCTTCTCTGGAAACTTGATGTTAGAATTAAGAATATTCTACGTAAATCGTTAGAATAAAATCTCAACCCACAAACATTTTTGTATAAAACAAAACTCAACAAAAATTTTATAGTTGAGCTAATGTAAGTGGTAGAGAAATATAGAATACAACACATAAATTTTGAAGATTGAACGTTATTGCTTTTTTTCCGTCAGCTGTCGAGTCCACACGTAGCTTATGGCGTATTGGACAAACAGTATTGGGTATTATATTTCGTCATCCCATTACTGGCACTAGTATCATCCCAATTTTACCCGATGGTCGGATCGTACTGATTCGGCGGCGGGACAATGGTCTTTGGTCATTGCCTGGAGGTATGGTGGATTGGGGAGAAGATATTCCCAACACAGTCCGCCGGGAATTGATGGAGGAAACGGGATTAGAATTAGTAAAAATTAACCGTTTAGTAGGAGTTTACTCCTCACCAGACCGCGACCCCAGAATTCATTCAATTTGTATTGCGGTTGAAGCCGAAGTACATGGGACAATGGAAGTTAAAGATGCTTTGGAAGTGATGGAAATCCAAGCTTTCCCTCCAAATTTGCTGCCTCCAGAACAAATGTCTCACGACCATACTCAACAGTTGCAAGATTACTTGAATGGCTTGACAACATTGGCATAATAATATTTTGTTATTAGTTATTTGTCATTGGTCATTAGTTATTTGTGCTTTGTCATTTGTCCTCTGTTACAAAGTTTTGTACCCTGTGGGGTAGCAGAGGAAGACGCTTGCGGACACGGCAAACTGATGCTCTATTGCAGGAAGTCGAGGCACTCTGCGGGATCTTCTTAGGGACTTCTAGTTAAGGGATTTCCAGGAAATAAATTATCCAATCTTGTGGGGTGGGCATCTTGCTATGGGTGTCAACTTAACGTTAAAGCACAGTCTGATAAGCATTTCAAAAATTTTCGATATTTTAGATACCCCCTAATACCAATTCAAAATTCAAAATTCAAAATTCAAAATTAAGAAATCCTTGTTTGACAAGGGTTTCTAGATTTGGATCTGTTTCAAACTTTTAGTGAATTGGTATAACCCCCCGATCCTTGGGGGGAACTAGAGTTTTTGCCCCCAAGGATCGGGGGTTGGGGGATCTAAAACCAGGGTAAATTGAGTGTTTGAGCTTAAGTTGACACCAATGTACAGGTGCACGCCCCTACAAATGTACAAATAATTTGGGATAATTTATTTTTTGGAAGTCCCTTACAGACTTTTCGCTTTGTCGTTGCAAATAACTAATGACCAATGACCAATGACCAATGACTATTTATTATGGTGCTAAAGGTTAACTACTAAATTAAAATGGATACACTATTCCGTAACTCCCGGAGAAAGCTTTCTCAAGGGCTATTATTTTGGCGTGAAGCTGGTGCAGAAATTCCTGTAATTTTTTTACATGGTGCTTGGAATGAGAGCAGCCAATGGTTATCTGTGATGGAGTCTCTTGCAGAGAATTTCCATTGCTTTGCACCTGATTTGTTGGGCTTTGGTGAGTCGGAGAATCCTAATATCCATCATTCGATTGATTTACAAGTCGAGTGTTTAGCTGAGTTCTTGCAAGCTGTCAAGCTAGAAAAAGTTTATTTAGTGGGGCATTCTCTTGGAGGTTGGATTGCTGCTAGCTATGCTCTAAAGTATCCAGAGAATGTTAATGGTATGGTACTGCTAGCACCTGAGGGTGTAGAGGTAGCAGGACAAGAAGAGTATTGTCGGAAGATGCGGCGATTATTAAATTATTCACCCTTGGTGGTTAAATTGTTGCGATCGCTAATTACCTTAACTAAAATCCTGGGTTGGCATGAAAAAATTACACAAGATTTGCAATTACGTCAGGATTTGTTGCGTTACCCCATAGCTTGTCAGTTACTTTTCAAACGGCGACAAGCAGAAATTGAGGCGGAATCACTACAAAAACGACTTTACATGATCGAAGTCCCAACTTTGATTTTACAAGGTGGTCAAGATACACCATATGCTTTAGCCAAGAGTCAAATTTATGCCCAACTAATTCCAAAAGTTGAGTTGAAAATGATTGCCCATGCTGGAAATGACTTAACACAGTCTTGTGCTGGGGATGTAGCGATAGATATTCGGGAGTTTATTACAGAGTCGGGACACGGTAAGCTTATCTGATATTGACCTTACATTTGGAAAAAATTTAGGTTGAGTCAAGCAAAGCTATCATTTTGTCATCAGGCTAAGATTTTTCATCTGTTGCTTTCACAACAGATTGACTAGATTGGGCTAGATAAATACCTACTAAAACTACGGCAAAAGTCATCCAGTCAAACAAGCCCACCTGTTCTGAAAAAATGAACCAAGCAAAAATTGAAGCTAAAACTGGTTCGGCCAGAAGGGTGACGGCGACGACTCCTGAAGAGATTCTGCTGAGGCTGTAAGCTAAAAGCCCTTGACCCAAGACTTGGCAGAAAAGGGCTTGAAAAATAATGAAAAACCAACCCATCGACGAATAGGGAAGTAGTCTATCTTCCAGGAATGGAAGGACGGGTAATAGAAACATTGTTGTGATTCCACAGCGCCACAGCATGATGGTTGCGGTGCTAAATCGAGACCGGAGTTTTTCTATCAGCAACATACACGTTGCCATGAAAATTGCAGTTAGAAATGCTAAGGCATCACCAATTATTTGGTCAGTGGCAAATTGCACCTTATTGATTTCAAATGCGATCGCTCCCACCAAAGCGATCGCCAAACCAATCACGAATCTGTAATCGAAGCGCCGACCGAATAACAGATACCCAGCCAAAGCAACGAATAACGAATTCAAATTAGACAATAAAGCCACGTTGGCAACGTTAGTTTGACTCAGCGACCAAGCCCACAACAGCAGGTAGGTTGCAGCAGCAGTTCCCATTGCTAACAACAGCCAAATTTCTTGACTGGTCAAAGGCTTTTGTTCAATTGGTTGATTATCGGACTGCTGGTAACGGAAAGCCTCAAGTCCATTCCACAGACCAAAGACGATTGTAGCAATCCAACTGCGATGAAATACTACAGCATTTGCGCCAATTTCCAGTTGACATAATTTGGTCAGAGATGGCGCCAAAGATATGGGAATTAGGGCAAAAAATAATGACAAAGTTCCTACAAAAGCTGGAGTTAAGGACAACTTTTGTAGGAATGCCTGTTTTGTCGTCATATTTTTAGCAAAGTTTTAACAAAAATAGTATTGACTGATTCCTGGAACGGTGATTTAGCTGCAACTTGGTTAGATATGGCTAAGTATAGACCGATTAAAACCACAGCGAAACCCATCAAATTAAAAAAACTTAACTCTTCGTAAAATATTACGAAAGCGAAAATGGCGCTAAATACTGGCTCTAACAGATGCACCAAGGAGACAATCACAGAGGAAAACTTAGCAAGGCTATAGGTCAAAAGCCCGTGACCTACAACTTGGCAGATCGCTGCTGGGCAAATAACCCAAACCCACCCATTGACTGAACAGGGAAAAATTCGATCTTGAGTCAACAAAAGTATGGGTAATATGACTACCGCAGCGATCGCGCAGATCCACAACTGAATAATCGCCGGAGAAAATTTAGTTCGTAATCTTTCTACCATCAAGAAGTATGCACCCAAGAAAATCGCTGAAATGATGGCAGCAAAGCTTCCTTGAACTTCGTCTGTGGCGATTTGCAGTTCCTCAAATTCAATGGTAATCGTTCCTGCAACCGCGATCGCCATCCCCAGCAAAAATTCACTTTTAAAGCGGTGACGAAATAACAGCCACGTCCCCAAGCTAGTAAATATGGGGGCAAGATTATGTAAAACACTAGAGATAGCGACACGAGTTTGAGTCAGCGACCAAGCCAAAAAGACTAAAGTCGCAGCCCAACAAATACCAGTGCCTAGCAATAGCCAGAAATCCTGACTAGTGTAGGATTGCTGTTCTACAGGTTTATTTGAGAAAAATTGCCCAGATATCGCCTTGTATCCATTCCACAGCCCGAAGAACAGACTAGCAAGCCACAAGCGATTAAATACAGTGGCATTGGGGCTGATTTCAGTTTCGCTCAATCTCACAAAAATAGAGCCAAAAGATAGGGCACCCACACCTAGAAGCGATGCCGCAAGCGCCATCTTCGTCTGATTGGATATATTCATTAGGAAAATTAAATTTAATTGATGACAAAATTTTTTGACTATTAACCCAATTTTCAGTCTCTAGTGGCCAATCGCTTTTACCCAACCCAATGCTCTTGGGCAAACCCTACAGCTATTTTGGCTAATAATGTCACAAACAAGCCGAGTATAAAATATCCCTGACGAGAATGGCGAGATAGCAGCACACCAATGGCTATACTCAAAGGTACAATTCCATAAGCCAAACGGCTCAAGGAAATAGTACCTCCAGACGCTAGCAGCAAACCAATACCGCAAAAGCCATAGATAACCGTAACTGTGGTGAGTTGTCGATGTAAGCGCCACAACACAAAGCCACCACCTAAGACCATGAGCACATTCAGCAAGTTATTTATCCACTGCTCACTTGCTAAGACTAACAAAAATACAACTAAAGCATAAAAGCCATAAATTAATTTCCTAGAAATAGAATGTTTATGGAAGCGCGATAAAAAATAGCCACTGCCAACAATTACAGCCATCAACAAGGGATACCAAGGGTCTTGAATGCCGCCAGATGGGTTTTGCACCCAACCAAATTCCCAATTCTTGGTACCAACTAGAATTTGCATGATCATGTTTAACCAACCCTGCCAATCAAACCCAAAGGAAGGTCGCCATCCTCGTTGTGCTTGGACAAAAGCTAAAGGGTTACCAAAATAAATTGCACAATACAAACTGAATAGAAGTACGCCAATAGCAGTGGCAAAACTGGCAATATAAGCAATAATTGGTCTGCGTTCTTTCCAAGCTGCGATCGCCAACGCCGGAATCAGTGCCATACCTGTAGGACGTGTTGCTGTCGCCATCGCGCCCCAAAAGGCAGTCCAGCGATATTGCTTTCGATCAAAAGCCCGCAAAGCCGCGGTGCTCAAAAACAAATACAGCCCCTCTGTGTAGATCGTCGCTGTAAACATAGACGATGGATAGCAACTAACCACAGCACTCACCCAGTAGGCTGCGCTGATGCCATAATGCTCCTTGACCCAAAAGTATAAACAGTAAAGGGCTGCGAAAAATGCCAGGTTATTGATCGAAATGCCCGCTAATTCAAACGGCAAACCCAGCCTCATCAAAACCCAGATACTTAAGGGAAACAGAGGAAAAAAAGCTAGATTGTGTTGGTTACCGTCATCGACAAATTCATAACCAGAAGTAGCGATCGCTCGGTAATGCATACTATCCCATGCATCAAAAACCTCCCAGCCAAAACGTGGTACAAATGCATCTGCTGGTAAAGGTAGCCTTGGTGCAACCAACAACATGGCTATCCAAATGAATATTCGACTGGCAAGCCATATTGCTGCTGGATATAGGAAATCAGTTTTCCATAAAATTTTTCTTATAGCTATCTGAACTTTAACCATAGACTTGAGTATTTTAAAATACTACTTTATCCATCCTCTTATCTATGAATACAGCACAGCTAGCTTAAAGTTATCAGTAAGATTTTGCATATTTAATCCTCCACCACAGACACTAACAAATCCCACAAATCCCACAAATTGCCAATTACTAGAAAATATTTTATTTTTTGCTTATTTTTCTCAATTTCTCAGCAATCATATCTAAAGATGTCGTATTTATCAATACAAATTTAGTCATTGGGCATGGGGACTGGGGACTGGGGATTGGGGGGAAATTATAAAAAAGCTTCCCACCCTAGCCCTATGCCCCATGCCCAATGCCCCATACCCAATGTATCGATTATTGCGATCGCTATTATCAAAGAGTCCTCAGCAATTTATATTGAGAGTTATCTGTAAATCCTTAAATAATTGTGAAAGCGATTACTCTTGTTGGTTCTACTGGTTCTATCGGGACTCAGACTTTAGATATTGTGAGTCAGTACCCAGATCAATTTCGGATTGTGGGATTGGCAGCTGGGCGCAATGTGGAAATGTTGGCTGCTCAAATTCGCCAATTTCGGCCGCAAATAGCAGCAATTTGCTTAGAAGATCAATTACCAGCACTCAAAGAAGCCGTTAAAGACCTCGACCCGCAACCGATTCTACTCGCTGGCGAAGCTGGAGTGATAGAAGTCGCCCGCTACGGCGAAGCCCAAACCGTTGTTACGGGAATCGTGGGTTGTGCTGGTTTGCTACCGACGATCGCAGCTATAGAGGCTGGTAAAGATATTGCCTTGGCAAACAAGGAAACTCTGATTGCTGGCGGCCCCGTAGTTCTACCCCTAATTCAAAAGCACGGTGTAAAATTATTACCTGCTGATTCCGAACATTCAGCGATATTTCAGTGCCTACAAGGTGTGCCAAAAAACGGTTTGCGGCGGATTTTACTGACTGCATCGGGTGGGGCTTTTCGGGATTGGGATGTAGAAAAATTAGCAGAAGTGACTGTTGCTGATGCTTTGAAACATCCAAATTGGTCGATGGGGCGTAAAATCACGGTAGACTCTGCTACTTTGATGAATAAAGGACTGGAAGTAATTGAAGCTCACTTCCTGTTTGGCTTGGATTATGACGATATCGAAATTGTCATTCATCCCCAAAGCATTATTCACTCACTCATTGAATTGCAAGATACCTCAGTTTTAGCCCAACTCGGCTGGCCTGATATGCGCTTACCCTTGTTGTATGCTTTATCTTGGCCCGATCGCATTTACACCAACTGGGAACGCTTAGATTTGGTGAAAGCTGGAAATTTAACTTTCCGCGAACCAGATCACCAGAAATATCCTTGTATGCAGTTGGCTTATGCTGTGGGTAAAGCTGGCGGTTCCATGCCTGCTGTATTAAATGCCGCAAATGAACAAGCTGTAGCTTTATTTTTAGAAGAAAAAATTCGGTTTTTAGATATTCCTCGTTGTATCGAATGGGTGTGCGATCGCCATCAAAATGATAACCGTACAAATCCCTCTTTAGATGACATTTTGGCAGCAGATAAATGGGCAAGACAAGAAGTTTTAATTGCGACTGAAAAGTTAGAAACTCACTCGCGGATAATCTCTCTGCGATAAAAGCCTTTACTCAAATATTCAAAAGGCAAATTTTCTGGCTCTTGAGCAATTATTGTTTAGCCTTCAGTCTAATGCTAAAGGCTAAACATTTTGCTCAAATTTCTGGCTCTCAATAAACGCGTAGATGCATAGCGGCTTGTCGTCAGACATCGCACTCATGATCGATAATTATTTCTAGTATTAACACCCACTTAACTTACGCAACTAGCAACGGTTTTGTAGGAAGCATCCTTGGTTCTGGTAGTGGTTTGTTTTCGTCTTTCAACATTTCAACAAAAGTCTCAATTACTTCCTGACCATTTTTGGCTGCTTCTTCATAAGTTCTACCATGCGTATGAAATTGTTGCCAGGGGAACTCAGGCAAGTGTACTAAAAAAAGTCTATCTTCTTCCGACCATTGAATTACCATACTGTAGTGATAATTCATTCTTCTGGCTCCTGTTTTTCTTCGGTTTGCGTGTTTTCCATTTCTTGGAGTTTTTTTAGCACTCGTTGGATGTTTTTTTCTAAATATAACGGAGCATCATCACCGTCTTTACCCGGTATGGTTAGAGGTTCTTCAGGTAACAACGGATGCTTCCAATATGTATGACTTCCTTTACCTCTTCCTGGTTGAAGGATATAGCCGACTTTTGACACTATCGCTTTCAACTCTCTTACTTTTTTCGGCATTGCCTCTTACAGCCAACTCCTGATTTATTTTCTCTGCTCAAGAGCCAAAAATCAAAGCCTGTCAGTATTATTTAGATATGATAACCCTGTATGAGTGGCTGAGAGAACAGGCAAAACTACCCAGGCGATCGCACTTCCCAAACATCACAAAAGGCGATCGCACTTTCCAAAAAACCAAAAGGCGATCGCCATCCACAAACCCAACAAATGCGATCGCACTTCCCCAACATCACAAAAGGCGATCGCATGTGGCATTTAGCTTGCTACCTTGTTCAAAAAACTGTTGAAGCGATCGCTATCCATCAAGCCATTTTCCGACAGTATTCGTCGCACTGCAACTAAATGCAATGTTCTTACATACGCTTGTTGCTCGTAACCAGGCAAAACTATTAATGTCCCAGATGATGGATGCTGGTAAATTTTTTGAGAGCCAAAGGTCTGCATGGTTACAAACCCTGTCTCTAAGAGCAATTTCTCTAATTCTGTGAATTTAATTTCTCTAACCATGATGACGAATCACTCCTTGTAACTGGCTGAGAACATCATTTTTAAATTTAGCAAATATTTCGATCGCCTGCCGATTTAATACGTTGTCTTTAGATAAACGCACAGTTACACTATCACCAACATTGGATAAATCGAATCCTTCAAAACTTTCAAAATATGCTTGTATGTATAACCAATAAGCTTGGCTATTTTTTGCATCATATACAATTAAAATACATGGCATTGGTTCAAGCAACCATAGTTCTAAATCTGAGCGTGTGAGAACAAAAGTAATAGTTTTTTGGTCGGAAAGTATAGATAGTGAATCTGTCGCCTTTAACTGTACATATATCTGACCATTTTCAATTTCACCTTCAGCATTATAAGTAAATATAATTAGATCGTAGCCATAATCGTACTCAATACGCTCTACAGAATAGCCGCATAGCAGGACGTATCGTTCAACATAATTTACACTTAAATCTGCTATTATATGCTCTCTTGGTCGCTTTTTTCTGAGCATTTACTGAGATTTTTTCAATATCATGAATATTATCAAAGTTATATAGGTTATATAGCCGTTTATTCATATTAAGCTTTGTACATCGCACTCCCATCAACCCTACTAAACACGTAGCCGTAAGGCTTGTCGTCAGACATCGCACTTTCCCTACATCACAAATGCGTAGCCGTAAGGCTTGTCGTTAGACATCGCACTTTCCCTACATCACAAATGCGTAGCCGTAAAGCTTGTCGTTAGACATGGCACTTACCAAAGTGTTTTGACGTGTGGATAGTTGAGAATTTTTTGATCGCAGGTCATAAGTTCTATATTGCGGCGGTAGGCGATCGCAACAATAATACGATCAGCTGGGTCTTTGTGGAAGTCGCCGGGTAATTGGGTGCTGGCGATTGCATCTAGTGGATCGAGTGGTTCTATGGTAATTCCAGGTCGAGTTTTTGCAAGCGCAAACCATTCATTGACGGGAAG
This sequence comes from Nostoc sp. CCY 9925, assembly GCF_963920935.1. Classification (NCBI taxonomy): domain Bacteria; kingdom Bacillati; phylum Cyanobacteriota; class Cyanophyceae; order Nostocales; family Nostocaceae; genus Nostoc; species Nostoc sp. CCY 9925. The sequence goes on from NZ_CAWUDO010000008.1 coordinate 15,351, forward strand.
GGGGAGTGGTAGTTTCCCATTACTATGCTTGACTGCGATTTCCCAAACAGAAATGGCAGAAACGATGAGGGCATTTTGGTTTTCGCCTATGGTTAATAGGGTACGTCCACGCTCAGAAAGCTGTTCTGGAGTATGCAGCCACCAAAGCCAAATGTGGGTGTCTAGTAAAATCATTGTCCCAAAGCATCCCATAATTCAGGCATGGGTTCGTCAAAATCTGGAGGAATTTTCAGGGGGATTTTGCGTAGAGGATGCTGAGGAGTGCGATCGCGGGTTAAATCAAGTTCGTCAGGGGTTCGGGATGGCTGTGATGATTCCACTGTGAGGCTTTGAGCCAAAAGTTGGAGGATGCGAATCCTTTCTGCTAAGTCGAGGCTGAGGAGTTGTTGCTCTAGTTCTTGATTGCTCATAACTTTGCGCCTAATGACTGTGTTACTTATTTTAGCGGAACTCTTCAATCCGTCTGATGACAGGTAGTGCGTAGCCGTAAGGCTTGTCATCAGACATCGCACTCCCATCAACCCTAATAAAGGCGATCGCACTTCCCAAATACCACAAACGCGATCGCACTCCCTCCCAAAATACTAAAATGCGATCGCACTCCCCAACATCACAAAGGCGATCGTACTTCCCCAACATCACAAAGGCGTAGTGTGGCTATTTATTATCAGGGCAAATTTCTTTTCGCAAATCGGGACGGGAAGCAAGGTATTCTTTTAAATCGTTGCAACCTCGCGCTAGTGAGCTATCTAAACTTTGAACCCGACGCAACTGCACAAAATAATCATCTACCTTAATGGCAATTAACTTACTATCTGGTCTGAAAACAAAACTCCAGCCTGGAGATTCAGCAAAGCCTTGATATTCAGCAAACTGCTGCCAAGAACCATCTTTTACCTCAGTCCACAGACGCACAGTACGATCTGCGAAAGAAGTCCCTGTAGCAATCGTCTTACCATCCGGGCTAAATGCTACATTCAAGACCCAATTATCATGTTTGAGAGTGGTAATTTCTTGTCCTTGTAGATTCCACAACTTGGCTGTACCATCGAATGAAGCAGTTACAACAGTCTTGCTGTCAGGGCTAAATACTACATTTGAAACCCAATTATTATGCTTGAGAGTAGCAATTAACCCACCTTGTAAGTTCCACAGCTTGGCTGTACCATCATCCGAAGCAGTAGCAAAAGTCTTACCATCGGGACTAAATATTACTTTTGTGAGCGAATTATCATGTTTGAGAGTGGCAATTTCTTTACCTTGTAGATTCCACAGCTTGGCAGTAGCAGTATTAGATGAAATAGTGCCAATAGTCTTACTGTCAGGACTGAATACTACCCTTTCCTCTGCTCTAGTATAATTAGATCCCTCACGTTTATCTTTAAGAGTGGCAATTTCTTTACCTTCTAAATTCCACAACTTAAATAAATTAGTTAATTTAGTGGCAATAATCTTACTGTCAGGACTAAACACCACATTATCGACCCTATCAAGAGTAGCAATTTCCTCTCCTTGTAGGTTCCATAACTTAGCACTAGCATTACCAGACTGTTGAACAGTAGCAACAGTCTTGCCATCGGGACTAAATACTATATTTTTAACTGTATCCTTATGTTTGAGAGTGGCAATTACCTCACCTTTTAGGTTCCACAACTGGGCGGTATCACTAGATACAGTACCAACAGTCTTACCATCCGGGCTAAATATCACCTTTTTGACCCAAGCATTATGGTTGAGAGTAGTAATTAGGCCATCTTGCAGATTCCATAGCTTGGCTGTACCATCCCGTGAAGCAGTAGCAAAAGTCTTACTGTCCGGGCTAAATACCATGTTCTCTACCCTATTAGAATGGACAACAGTAGGTATTCTGCCTTGAAGGTTCCACAGCTTGGCTGTACCGTCTCTTTTTGAAACAGTGGTGACAGTTTTACTGTCAGGGCTAAATGCTATATTATTGACGATATCATTATGTTTGAGAGTGGCAATTTCTTGTCCTTGCAAATTCCACAATTTTGCTTTGCCATTCACAGAAAAAAAAGTAGCTAAAATTTTACCATCAGGACTAAATGTTACATTGTGAATCTGCCCAATAGCTTGATTATCGATTTTGAAAGTGGCAATTTCTTGTCCTTGTAGATTCCATAGCTTGACTGTACCATGCTCTGAAGCAGTCGCAACAGTTTGACTGTCAGGGCTAAATACTACATTCCTGACTATATCCTTATGCTTGAGAGTAACAATTTCTTTCCCTTGGAGGTTCCACAACTTGGGTGAGTAATTATTAGAATCGGAAGTGGCAATAGTCTTACTATCAGGACTAAATACTAGGTTTTCTTCACCTGAAGAACTATGTTCAACAGTGGCAATTTCTTGTCCTTGTAGGCTCCACAGCTTCGCTGTAGAACTACTGAGCGAAGTAGTAACAACTGTCTTCCCATCAGGGCTAAATACTACGTTTTCTCTCAAATATTTATGATTGAGACTGGGATTGAGACTGGCAATTTTTTGTCCTTGCAGATTCCACAACGTGGCAGTACTGTTAGATGCAGAAGCAGTAGCAACAGTTTGACCATCGGGACTAAATACTACATTTGAAACCCACCAATTATTATCTTTGAGAGTAGCAATTAACCCACCTTGTAAGTTCCACAACTTGGCAGTATTATCCGATGAAGCAGTACCAACGGTTTGACCATTGGGGCTAAATGCTACATCGTTAACCTTTTCGTTATGTTTGAAAGTAGCTATTTCTCCACCTTGTAGATTCCACAATTTAGCAGTACCATCATCTGAAGCAGTAGCAACAATTTGACCATCGGGACTAAATACTACGTTGTTGACCTTTTTGTTATGCTTGAGAGTGGTAATTGTCCCTGTTTGCAAGTTCAGCAGCTTGGTAGTACTGTCATCTAAAACAGAAACGCCCGCAACAATTTTAGTATCAGGACTAAACACTACTTTACGGACTTGACCGTCAAATTTGAGTTGATTTATCTCGCGGTTATATTCTAAAGTATTGTGCAAGGCTAATATAGGGCTAACAGTTGGGTAATCTTTTAGCTGATTACCATTTTTAACTAACTGTTTTAATTGCTTTACAGACCTCATAGCCTCAACTAAATTATCCAATCCCACATTCCCACGTAAGCGCAATAAACCAGCCGATGAGCGCTCTAAATCTGTGACAATTTGGGCTTGTTTTCGTTCTATGTTTGCACTAATCGCTCCAATTGCTGCTACTATTGCCCCAACAACAAATAAAGCTAAAATGCTTCCACCAATGCGAATCTGTCGCTTTGTTTTTCTCTCTACATCCGTGAAACGCTGCTTCGCTTTCCTCTCTTCCTCCAAAGCCTGATTTTGTCTCCCTTCCGCCTCCTCAACCTTCTGATTTAACTCTGCTTGCACACTCGCAGACAAAAAGCGATAGTCAGCATCGCTTAATCTCCTTCCATCAGCCCAAAGACGAGCCTTTTCTAATTCTTGCCCCCGCAACAAATAGGACTCATCCTGATATTCACTCTCTTCCCAAGCCTTTAAATTATCAGCATAAAAACGTAATTTACCTAACTCATTCTCAACCCAACTTAAATCAAAAACATTCGCATAAATTTGGTTATAAACCCTCAACCTTCCCTGCTGTTCCACCACCAAACCAGTCAACCGTAACCTCATCTCTTCGAGACTACGATCGACATTAATCTCACGCTGCTGCAAAATTTGCTGATATAAACCCAACAAACCCACAGCAATTTGCTCCTTATTCAGCATCCTATCCCGAATAGTTTTTAAATGCTCTTGCTCATCCTCCGCTTCCCAATTATCAATAATTCCACTCCTCACCACCCCTTCCACCCATTTTTCTCCCCTCCTCGCTAGCAGATTGGGGTTCTTCAAATCCCGAATTAACAAATTACAAACCTTCTGCGTCAATAAAGGCTGTCCCCCCGTCCAAGCCAAAACCTCTCGCATCAAAGCTTGAGGATTTTTTACCTTCCCCTCTAACCCCTTTGCCAAAGGTGCAATTTCATCTAATTTAAAACCATAAAGTTGAATTGCTGTACCAATATTAAACGGCGTTCTTTCCTCATCTTTAATTAAATCCGAAGGTGTTGCTACCCCAACTAAAGCAAAAGTCAAACGTCTATATTCAGCTTTAAAAGAGCGTCTTTGATAGCAACTTCTAATCAAAGCAAAAAAATCATCCGCCGGAAAATCTAAACGGAGAATGCTATCGATTTCATCGAGAAAAATAACAATATTTTCGTGAATATTTGGTAGTAACAACTCATCAAAAAGTTTCGCCAACCGTCGCACTGGAGCAATTTCGATAGATTTGTCCCACCACACAGTTAAATCTTCTGGTTCAATAAAATTAAGTTCAGTCAACAGGCTATCAATAATACTTCCATACCACTGCTCAACGGTCATACCCTGACTACCCAATCCCGAAATATCAATCACAGCACAAGCAAAACCATCAGCTTGTAACTGTTTCATCGTCCGCACCAACAAACTCGTTTTTCCCATCTGTCGGGAGTTAAAAACATAACAAAGCTCACCTGCTCTCAATCCGTAATCAAGGTCAGAATCCGCTTGCCGTCTTACATAGCTGGGAGCATCTTCTCCTAAACTGCCACCAACTTTATACTCGTAGTCTCCAGTCATAATTTAATTTCCAATAGAGAACAATTACATGGATGCCTATCTTGAGTTTAATTTCGAGAATATTGAGTACGTATTGAGTTTTTATTGAGTTGCTATTGAGTTGTAATTGACTTTACCAAATAAACACTTATCCTGTAATGTAAATTGCATAGTTTTTTTTATCAACCAGCTATGCCACGCGGAATTAGAGTTCGTACAGAGTGCATTAAACTAGTCAAGCAAAGGATGAGACAAAAAGGCTTTGTCCGTCAAATCGATTTAGCTGAGAGAATCGATCGCAAACAATCAACAGCTTACAATTTTCTTAATGGAAAACCAGTTGACTATCTCAACTTTTTAGAATTTTGCAATGTATTAGATTTTGAAGTCCAGGAAATTGCCGATTTTGAAGTGCTGGCAGATACATATACACAAAAACACCAAAAAATAGAAAAAATAAATAATTTTCCATCATTTCCTCCTTCCTTACTCTCTACTTGCGAACTTGAATATCCAGAAGGGGAAGTAGCATTAGATTCTCCCTTTTATGTAGAACGTCCTCCCATCGAACAGCGTTGTTACGAAGAAATCAAAAAGCCAGGTTTCCTAATTCGCATCAAAGCACCGCAACAGATGGGTAAATCTTCACTTCTAGCGCGGATTCTGCATCAATCAGAAAATCAAGGAAATATAACAGTAGCTATCGATTTTCAGCTAGCAGAAGAGGAGTTTTTCTCCGACTTAAATAAATTTCTGCGCTGGTTTTGCGATACCGTCACCGAAGCAGTTGCAGGAAATAATCGAGAATTACTCGAAAAATTGCTGCAACAACTCGATGAGCATTGGAAATCGGGACAGCGCTTTGGCTATATGAAAACTTGTAAAAATTACTTTGAGCGGTATTTATTTCCAGAAATCAACCAACCGTTAGTTTTAGGCTTAGAAACAGTCGATAGATTATTTGAATATCCCAAAATCTACAGGGATTTTTTTGGATTATTACGCGCTTTACACGAAGAAGCCAAACGTCGAGATATCTGGAAAAAACTTCGATTGGTGTTAGTATATTCCACCGAAGCTTATGTACCAGTAGATATCAACCAATCACCATTTAACGTTGGCTTGGCAGTGGAATTACTAGAATTTAGCCACGAGCAAGTAAAAGATTTAGCCCAATTGCATCAACTCCATTGGAGCGATACAGAGGTAGAAAAGTTGACAGAACTAGTGGGAGGGCATCCATTTTTAGTGCGTTTAGCTCTGTATAAAATTGCTCTGGAAAAAATCAATTTAGCGGAATTTTTGCAAACCGCAGCTACAGCACAAGGCATTTATAGTAAACATCTGCAACGTCTAGAATCTATTTTGCAGCAACAACCAGAATTATGGGATGCAATGCAAAAGGTTGCTTCTAGTAATAGTCCAGTACATTTGCCCAATGTCATCAGATTTAAATTATATAGTCTTGGATTAGTAAAGTTACAAGGTGATGAAGTAACGCCAAGATGCGAGTTATACCGTCAATATTTTCGCCGTAATTAAAAGGACTATTTAACTCAATTAACTCAATTAACTAAATTACAACGCCAGTTTGTACTCAAGTCTCCCTTGTAGATGATGGAATTGTCGAGTTCAACAGACAATCCCATGTTACAAACAATCACCAAGTCCAAGAAATTACTTCTAGCAGCTTTGGTTTTGGTATCAGCAGTAACATTCAATAGTCCCAAAGTTGAGGCAATAAACAGCCAAAATCTAAATCTAACCCAATTACCGACATCAAGTGAGATCTGCGATGCGTGCAGCACCGAAGGTATCGCCGCAGCACAAGAATGGAAAAAATTCTCTCCAGATGAAGGTCAATTTTCTATTCTTATGCCGGGTGAAAACATTTCAGACATCACACCAGAGCAAAGTGAAAAGTCTGACGTTGTTGAGTCTACAAAAATGTATCTGAGTGCTAATGAAACAAATGTGTTTATGGTTAGCTATGCTGACTTTAATAATAATGTGACTCAGATTCCCTCAAGTGAATTATTGGATTCTGCTGTACAAGGAATGTTAGAGGATGGGACAAAATTACTAAGTCAGGAAAATATTAATCTAGGTGCATATCCCGGCATAGAAATGAAGCTGTGGGATGAAAAAGAAGGAATTTTTTTGACGGGTAGAGTTTTTATTGTTAATCAAAGGTTGTATATGCTCTTAGTTGGAAGCCCAAAAAATCCTCAAGTCAGTGATGTCAGAAAGTTTTTTGACTCCTTCGAGTTGATAAGTAGCTCAACCTAAAAAAACGCAAGACGTAGATGTAAATATACAGCGTTTTTCAGGTAAATGAAGTACATGGTTACATGGGTAGGGGCGCACAGCTGTGCGCCCCTACGATGATCTGTATCTCACCAAGTTGCAATCTGCTGTAATAAAAATTTATTTTAATAATTCTGCCAAATTGCCAAATAAGTAGCCTCTTATCTGAACTTTTGCCGTATTTTCATGTAATATTACATTGGTACAGTTACAAAAAAATTTTAGATTTAGTATCTACTCACAATTAGATTTAACAGCTTTAACATTAGTAATTGTTACTGGAATAAAAGTTTACCTTTTCTGATTCAACACGTTTTCAAATAAAGGGTATTATTAAGGAATTTATCTATTATGATTGCTACGTTGATTGTAGCTTGGATTGTCTTTATAATATTGTGGAAGTTGCTGAAAGCAACTGTAAGTAGTGCATTAACTATTGCGGCAATCCTAGTTTTATTAAACATCGGTTTTGGCATTACTCCACAAGATATTTGGCATCATATAACGCAGTTTGCTCAAACTATCTCGCAGATCCAAAGCGGCAAGTAAAAAATTAATTCTGAATTGTACATTCAGAATTAATTTATCGCTCAAGTATTATTCAATGCTGAAACCTTAGCCAATGCATCCTTAACACTTGGCGGTAACTGACGCATAATCTTGCCTCTTTCGCGATCTAAAGCTACTAAGGTTACCTTAGCAGTGACATATAATTCTTGTCCGTCAGGTGAGACAATAGCATAATCCCAATTTATGCGGACGCCAGTCACTTCAGCCATACGGGTTTTAACTATCGCTGCCATACCTAATTGAATTGAACGATGATAGCGCACCGACAATTCTACAACTGGTAAATCGCAACCTAAAGCTACTAAATCAGCAAATTCAATCCCGATAGACCGCAAGCATTCAACCCGTGCTTCTTCCATCCAAGTCAGATAGGAACCGTGCCAGACAATACCTGCATAGTCAGTGTGGTGTGGTTGCACTCTTACAGGATATTCAAACCAGTTCTCAAATCCCTGAGTTGATGGAATATCAAGGGCAGTCGTTGGTGGTAGTTTTGGTTGGTTGGGTTTTTCTTCTGACATTTTCAAGTTTCTGGGCATCTATTTTGAAAAGCTATAAATTATCGAAATATAGAATAGTTTAAAAATTAATTGCTTTCCATGACTTGTTGATTTAAGATTTACACTTCTGAGTATAGGGAGTGTTTTCTTATGCGGCCTAATCTCCGATATGTTAAAGTTGTAACTTTGACTCTACTTAGTGTACTAGGTTTTGGGATGGTATACCCAGAAAATAACCAAGTAAGTACAAATCCAAAGTTGCGATGTCTGACGACAAGCCGCTGCGCGTCTACGCATTTTGGACAACAAGCTCAAGCTTTACCCCAGAATAATCAACTCTCAGAAATTGAAAGGCTTAATGAAGAAGCTATCAAACAATCTCAGCAACGTCAATCGCAACAAGCATTGCAAATATTAAAAAAAGCATTAGCCGTCAGTAGAGAATACGGCGATCGCTCTTGGGAAGCTGTAACATTTAATAACATCGGTAGAGTATATCAAAGCCAAAGAAAGTATCCCGAAGCACTTCAATCTTATCAGCAAGCGATCGCGATTAATAAAGAACTCGGAGATCTAGTCCGGCTTGGCAAAACCTATAGTAATGTAGGTTACTTATTTGATATCCAAAACAAACCAGAGTTAGCAATTATTTTCTACAAAGGTTGCGTAATCAACCGTGAAAAAGCTCGTTTGAATCCATTAACATTAACTGCACCACAACCAGATGCTTACAGCATAACTGTTAAGCAGACATATCGAATTTTGGGTGAGCAATTACTCAAACAGAAACGTATTCCTGAAGCTCAACGAACAATGGATTTACTCAAAGTTGAAGAACTAGAGGAGTATCTCCAAAATGTGCCAGGTAATCAACGTACTGCTAAAGGCATTGATATAGTGGCACAAGAAAAACCAATTAAACAAAAGTTAGATCAAACCCTAGATAATGCTGTTGTACTGGGAAAAGAACTAACAAAACTCCGAAAAATTCCTCCCCAAGAGCGATCGCCACAACAAAAACAACGCATCGAGCAGTTAGTATTAAACCAGCAGCAACTCTTGGATAAATTTAACAAGTTTCTCGATAGTCCTCAAGTAAAAGCGCAAATAGAACAAATTAGCCGTACAGCTAGGCGGCAAAATTTGGATTTGGAAAGTCTCAATCAAATTCGGGATAATCTAGCTAGGTTGCCCCAAAAATCTGTACTAATCTACCCACTGATTTTAAAAGATAGCTTGGAATTGGTATTAGTAACTCCCGATTCTCCACCAATTCATCGCACTGTTGCTGTGACAAGCGAAAATCTTCATCAGGCAATTGGAGACTTCCGCGAAGCTTTAATCAATCCTAGTCAAAATATCAAAGCACCTGCAAGCCAATTGTATAACTGGCTAATTAAACCAATAGAAAAAGACTTGAAGCTATCAGGTACACAAACTCTGATTTACGCTCCAGATGACCAGTTACGCTACATTCCTTTAACTGCTTTATATGATGGGAAACAATGGCTAGTGCAGCGCTTTAGTGTTAATCACATTACATCTGCTAGCCTGACTAACTTAAACACTCCAAAACAATCTAATTTGCGAGTTTTAGCAGGTGCTTTTACTAAAGGTAATTATGAAATCAAAGTTGGTAATCGGCAGGTTGCTTTTGCTGGTTTGCCGTTTGCAACGCGGGAAGTAGAAAGTTTAGCGGCGGCGGTTCCTGAAACTAAGAAACTTTTAGATGATGCTTTTAGCCCTGGAGTTACTGTACCCCAAATGGATGATTATACAATTGTCCATTTAGCGACTCATGCAGCTTTTGTGGTGGGTAAACCAGAAGATTCGTTTATTTTATTCGGGAATGGCGATCGCGTTAACTTTAGAAATATCTCTACTTGGTCACTCCCCAATGTAGATTTGGTAGTGTTGAGTGCCTGCGAAACAGGCTTAGGAGGCAAGCTAGGTAACGGTGAGGAAATTTTGGGCTTTGGCTATCAAATGCAGCAAACCGGCGCTAGAGCCGCCATCGCCTCGTTATGGTCTGTGGATGATGGTGGTACACAAGCACTGATGAGCGCTTTTTATAATATTCTCTCTTCTGAAAAACTCAGTAAAACCGAAGCCTTACGAAAAGCTCAAATCTCATTAATTAGCGGACACTCAAAGCCAAAAACTGACAATACGCCTGCAAGGCAAATTAGTAACTTTAATCACCCGTATTATTGGGCACCCTTTATTTTGATTGGCAACGGACTTTAGGAGTTACTGAATCCTTTGACGATCGCGTTTTGATGATATTTTTACATAACAGGACAAACATATTGCAGAATGTGGCAGCTATATACCCCACCTCTGACTGTGGTGCGTTTTAACACCTGATAGCTCAAGGTTCAAAATTTGGCTTGTGAAGTTTTGGTAGATACAAAAAAAGATGCGACGGGCTAATAAAGTGCCAATCACTGAAGGGTAACGGAGAATCAGTAATGAGCGATCGCTAAGCAAGCCGCTATTACCAATCACCAGTTACCGAGAATCAATTTGTCATTCACCATTGACTTTTGGAACCTTAACACTTCTTGGCTAAAGTTTTGGAGTCTGTATCGATTTGCATAGATTGTTTGACAAGATTAGCCAACTCTTGTAGCTGGTTAATTGCCTCTGCACCTTCTAACTTCATTAATTCGCGGTCATCCCGCATTTCAGTCCAAGTAATCCCGTAGTCGGATACTAGAAACCGAATCAGATGGTTATCACCCAAGCTAACCATAAATGATGCACTATTCATCTGGTCGCCACAGGTATAGCAGGACGCAGGATACCCACGCCGCTCCAGTACAATCGCCAAGGCTTGCAGGTTCATTACCAAGTCTTGGACGAATTGTCGATGTTGATGTGCTAGTCTCAGAAACACTTTTGTCCTCCAGACACCACAGTCGTTTGAGTTACTTTTATATTTTCTTTAGATTTTCTCATCCACTGGTATTGTAAACTATTCATTACAATTACTAGACAGATGATATTGAGTCATTAATTGACTACCTTGTTTAGGGTAGAGCATTAGGGTTTTGAGCGCCGTATCAAACTATTCAGTTTGGAAATTCAAAATCTGGGACAGAATTGTTAAATATAACTTATGTCTTTATACACTTCTGTCAGGGTAGATTCCTAGACCAAGCGATCGCTTCAAGAGTAACTCAAATCTACCACTAGTCAACTCCAGAAAAGCTACAAATTGCGTTTTTATTAACGACGTGCAGCTAAATTCACAGGTAAAAGAGAATCTAACGTAGTTTTGCGTCGTTATAGTGCGCTTTGCTTGCATGTTTAATCTGTTATCTTTCTAGCGTAGATTTTGGTAGGTACAGATTATTAGGTATACCAAATTTGTTCCTCCTAGCTATATATATTTGAGCAGATGAGAGTGCAATTGGTAAATTCAGTAGTAAATTGCAGAGTAAATATAAATTGCGATACAAAAACTACGTACTTAAGAGATCGATCTGAGTGTGGAATCCATAATAGATAAACTCAACACTGACAATATCTAAACTCAGGGAAACAATGTTGCCATTTAGGCACTACTTTCAGCTATCCGTTTATATTTAAGCTCTGTAAGCATGAAGTGACTTAAAACTACTGCTAATAGTTGCTCCCATAAGTTTTATAAATGTATTTCGTAGTACCACACCAAAAGGATGATCCAATTCACCCATTTTCCCTGCTCGTAAGGACTGCTCAACGATCGCCTTTGTGCGGGGAAACCGCTTTAATTCATACTGTTGGAAAGCTACTATCGGATTGAAAAGCTGTTTGAGACATTTAGCCACCACAAAAGCATCCTCTAATGCTGTACATGCTCCCTGTCCCATAGTTGGTAGCATTGGATGTGCAGCATCACCCAGCAGTGTAATATTCTGCTTGCTCCAAGGTTGAGTCGGGGTGATAATTTTCTGATTTGTGGGCATTTTTTATAATCGACAGACTTGTCAGTTGGTTAATAGTTAACAAATTTTGTGCTGCCTTGTCAACTGACTTTTTAGTCGATTAAACTGCTGCTTAGTTGATATAAACACACAATCAGCAATGCTAGCTAATTTTTCCAATTTAACGCACCACTCAAAGGTTTAGGTGCGTTAGGCTACGCCATAACACACCCTACATAATACCAATTCAAAATTAAGAAAGCCGACATAACGAGGGTTTCGGAGCATCTATCTGCCGCACTCTTTTTTTAAATTGGTGAAACTACTCAAAATACTCTCAAAAATACAGTCACAAATAAATTATTGAACTAGGCGATCGCTTCTCTCCAAACAAGCTTATCAATAGGCGATTCATAAAAACAAGATAATACGCGATCGCTCTCCAAGCTTGCACTTTTTAGCTCAGAACTAAGAACACTGAGATGTCAAAACTTCATTTCTAGATACTGGAGAAGAATTTTCCAATCGCCATCCCCAGTACCCAGTACCCAATTAATAATGAGTTGCCGATTTGCGATGATGCACGGCTGTGACACCATCAGTATCTAACAATTTGCCATTATCCACGGTTGCATAAACCAGCCAATGATCGCCAGATTCCATCCGGTTTTGTACGGAACATTCGAGATATGCTAAGGCGTCTGTCAGTATGGGAGAGCCGTTTTCTGCTTCTTCGGCGGCGACATCGGCAAATCGGTCTTGTCCTGGGCCAAAGGGTTTGAGGAAATGCTTCATCAAACCCAAGTGATTGCCTTCTTTGAGGATATTCAGGACAAATTTATTTCCTGAGTGTGTCAAACTTTCCACAGCGCGGTCTTTGGCAACAGCGATGGTTAAACCAGGGGGACTAAAGCTAGCTTGAGACACCCAAGAAGCTAACATGGCGCTGGATATGTCGTCTTGCTTGGCTGTGAGAACGCACAGCGAACCAATAATTCGCCCAACTGCTTGTTCGACGGTAGTGGCAGGAACGCTTTGCGAGCGCACTTTTTTCGCTTTTTTTAATGTTTGGGCAAAGTCAGTGCCGGCTTGTTCGCACAATTGCAAGGTAGCGTCGTCTGGTTTAAATTTGACGCGGATGGCATCAAAACCAAACCGATAACCAGCATCTTTCAACTTGCCTTCAATTAAATCAACCGCTTCACCACTCCAGCCAAAGGAACCAAACACACCAGCAAGTTTATTATTGGTACCTGTGGCTAGAACAATTCCTAAAGCTGTTTGCACGGGTGTAGGTGCGTGACCGCCAAGAGTAGGAGAACCGATGACAAAGCCAGCGGATTTTTCCACAGCAGTACGGATATCTTCTGGGTCGGTGAATTCGCAGTTAATCGATTCTACTGCGACGCCAGCTTTGGTGATGCCACGAGCGATCGCTTGGGCTAAAGTGGCTGTATTTCCATAAGCTGATGCATAAATCAACGCTACTGTCAAGTCAGCAGAAGTTTGTTGCTGACTCCATTCTCGGTAAGCTTTGGTAAGTTCGATTAAGCCATAGCGCACCAAGGCTCCATGTCCAGTAGCGTACATTCGCACCGGTAAATCTGCAAGTTTCTCCAACGCTGTTTCAACTTGACGAGCGTGGGGAGCCATGAGGCAATCAAAATAATAGCGGCGGTCTTCGTTATAGATTTCCCAGCCTTCATCAAATACCTGATCTCCGCAAACATGCGCCCCAAATAACTTATCTGAGTAGAGAATTTCTGTTTGCGGATCGTAGGTACAAAGGTGGTCTGCATAGCGGGGATTGGGGGTGGGAATAAATTGTAAATTATGCCCATTGCCTAAATCCAGAGTTTCTTCTCCCCGCATCACCAGAATTTGCAAATCTGGATTTTCCAGCGCCCCGCGTAAATTTATCGCCCCTGGATTAGAACAAACAAAAGTGATTTGTGGCGCAATTTCCAGTAAAGCTTTTAAAGTTGCAGCGCGGTTAGGGTTGACGTGTCCCAAAATTACATAATCTAGTTTTGTAACATCAAAACGCTCCTGCAACGCTTCTAAATAAATTTCTGTAAACGTTTCCCCAGGAGGGTCAATCAGAGCATTTTTATCGCTTTCAATCAAATAAGAATTCGCAGTTGTACCCTTAGCCAGAGCATATTCTATTTCAAATCTCAGCCTTGACCAACTGCGCGATCGCAATATTTTTGTATCTGTAGCAATGGGGAAAACTTGAACGTCACGGGGTTTGTTTGTTGACATAGCTTTATTGGGGATTGGGTACTGGGTACTGGGTACTGGGTACTGGGGACTGGATACTGGGAAATTCTTTCTCATGCCCAATCCCCAATCCCTAATCCCCAGTCCCTAATAATGGTTTCCAACTTTCCGATGATGAACAGCAGTCAGGGCATCTGGCTTAGAAACTCGTCCGGCGTAGACGGTGCTGTATACTGCCCAGTGGTCGCCGCAGTCCATTCTGCTGACAACTTCGCACTCCATGTAGGCGAGGGCATCGGTGAGGATGGGGGCACCATTTTCGGCTGGCTGGGTTTTCACTCCTTCAAAGCGATCTGCGCCAGGGGCGAACCGTTTCAAAAAGTGCTTCATCAGTGGTTGAAAATTGGCTTCTTCTAAGACATTAAGCACAAAGCGATCGCCTACTTGCATCAATGATTCAATTGCCCGGTCTTTGGCGACTGCAATGGAAAATCCTAAGGGTTTGAAGCTGGCTTGAGCAACCCATGAAGCTAACATCGCACTGGAAACATCACCTTTTTTGGCGGTGATAATATATAGTCCGCCGCTGAGTCTACCTAGTGCTTTATCTAAGTCTGCACCAAGGGATTTCATGGCTTTGATGCTGCGATCGCGTGTTACCCACTGACCTAAGTCTGTACCCGCTTCTTCACAAAGCTTGTAAATGTTTTCTGTGGGTGTTTCCTTAATCCGAATTGCTGGGAAAACTGTTGTCAAACCCAAATTCCGGAATTTACTCAGCAAAGGATCTATCGGTTCATCATCACCGCCGCCACTTTCAAATACGCCGATGGCTTGCTTTTCTTTGGCAGATCCTAAAACTGTACTGAGTGCAGCTTGGATGCTAGCAGCACCTGAAGCCGGAGGTAAACCAACAACCAATCCCGCACAACGGCCTACTAGTTCCCGCAACTCTTGTAAATCCACTTCAGATCCCAAATCCACAATTTCCACAGCGACATTGGTTTTGTTGATACCATTGGCAACTGCTTGGGCTAGGCGATCGCCATAACCGTATTCCGAAACGTAAAATATCCCAATGGCTGTTTCTGGCTTGGCTTGGGTTTGGCTCCAACTGCGGTAACGTCCAACTAGTTCGTCAACATTATGAGACAATAACGGCCCGTGACCAGTGGCAATCATGGCGATGGTTTTTAATTCCCCCATCCGCTTGAGGGCAGACAGCACAGACCGGGCGTTGGGCCCCATTAGGCATTCGTAGTAATATTTAAAATCTGCTTCAAGAGTTTTTAAGTCTTCGTCGAAGGTGGTATCGGAACAATAGTGCATCCCGAAAGCATCGCAGGTGAAGAGAATTTGGGTTTTGTGGTCGAAGCTGAAGATGGTATCTGGCCAATGTAAATTTGGTGCAATGACGAATTCAAATTCATGACCGTTACCTAAATCTAAGCGATCGCCATTTTTCACAATCCGCCGTTTAAATGGCTGATGTACCAAATCCTCTAAAAACTGAATTGCTACCTTAGAAGCCACAACTGTAATATCCGGAGCCATTTGCAGCAAATCTTTTACTAAACCGCTGTGGTCTGGTTCGGTGTGGCTGATAATCAAATAATCTATTTCTTTGGGGTTAATTAGTCCGGTAAGCGTATCAAAATATAATTGACGAAACTTTTCGTGGGAGGTATCGACTAAGGCAGTTTGCTCCCCCCGGATGAGAAACGAGTTATAAGTAGTACCGTTTTGCAGACCGAACTCAATATCGAAGCGATCGCGATCCCAATCCAGTGATCGAATTGCCGTTGTATCTTGAGCTATTTCTACAGTCTGTATGGTAAGCCGTTTTTCAGTTCTTTCGGTAAGCGCTACCATAACTCCCCTCCTTGGCAAATTGAGTATTTATTCCTCTTGTCTTATTTTGACACGTGTTCTATGTAAATTTTTATTAAAAAATTTATGTTGATGTTAAGAAAAATCAAATGATCGAACCACAGAGGCACGGAGGACACAGAGAGAATATTTGGCTAGCTTTGGAAATTGGCAATTCTCGGTTGCACTGGGCGTTGTTTATTGGCGAGATTCTTTACTCAACCTGGGATACAGATTATCTAGCTGAGTCTGTTGTACAGCAATTGGCTGAATCTCAAACCCTAAATGATTTGTTAAAGAAAATTTTTTCGCCCTTTGAGCCAGGTGATTTTCTAAGCAACACTTCTCCCCTCTGCCCCTGTGCTCCTCTGCCCCCCTGCCCTCTTCTGGTCGCCTCCGTAGTTCCCAGCCAAACTGCTATTTGGCAAAGTTATCCGAACGTTGGTGTGATTATTTTAGACCAAATACCCCTCAAAGGTGTGTATCCCACATTAGGAATTGACCGTGCTTTAGCTTTGTGGGGTGCGGGAAAAACTTGGGGTTTTCCAATGTTGGTGATTGATGCAGGAACAGCCTTAACTTTTACAGCTGCGGATGCTAATCAGTGTTTGGTTGGAGGTGCAATTCTGCCAGGATTAGGTTTGCAATTTGCAACTCTGGGTCAACAAACAGGACAGTTACCATTAGTTGAAATAGACAAATTGGCATCTCTCCCATCACGTTTTGCGCTCAATACAACAGAGGCAATTGAAAGTGGTGTGATTTACACTTTTATAGCTGGAATTAAAGATTTTATTCAGGCGTGGTGGAATTTATTTCCTGGTGGAAAGATTGCAATTAAAGGTGGCGATCGCACTTTAATAATCAATTATCTGCAAGCCTTATATCCGGAAATTGCAACACATTTAATTGTGGAACCAAACTTAATTTTTTGGGGAATGCGAGAAATTGAAACTTGGTAAGTAATTTTATTCCTGTAAGATGGCGTTTGATAACTTTTTTATCTCATCAAGTCCAGTTCTATAATCGTCTAATCCCCATCTCTAAACCTTCACATACACTGCTAAGAAAATCTAAATCCAAACTAGCAACTGTATCACTAGGTTTGTGATAATTTGGGTTCCGTAAAAATGCTGTATCTGTGACCATCATTGCTGGATAACCCAAATCCCAAAAAGATGCATGATCGCTGAGTCTGGTTTGCGGAACTATTAAACCTCTATTTGGTACGGGTAACCATTGACTAGATACACCGACTTGGCGAATACTACGACTCAAACCAATTAAATCACCAATTGTCCGCCAATTGCCAATTAAAGCAATAAAATCGCCGCTATTAGGGTAAAAGCGGTTTAAAAAAGGCGGGTAACTTTGAGAGCCGGGTGTAGAATCTTTATAGCCCAGCATTTCTAGTGAAATCATTAAACGTAGCTGTTGCTTTTGTTCGCGCAACAAAGCTGCATAATCAGCACTACCTAATAAGCCATATTCTTCCATATCGAAAGCTACTAGCTTTAAAGGATATCTTACAGGTTCGGCAGCAAACTTTCTGGCTAATTCCAGCAACACCGCCATACCTGTGGCGTTATCATCTGCGCCTGGCGTTCCCGGAACAGCATCATAATGGGCGCCAATTAAAATAGGCGGCAAATCTTTTTTTTGCGGTCTTGCTTGGGAAGGTAAATTTAAGATGAAATTTTTACAAGCTTTACCCCTAACTTGGAAGGTGTGGATTTCCACACTTCCCCATTGGGAAAATTGCTGGCGAATATATTCTTGGACAAAAAAATGCCCAGCTGTTGCTATGTAAGGATCGCGTTCTCGCGCTATCTCATTGAGGAAAGTTTGTAATCGCTGTGTTAAATTCAAATCTTTTAAAGTTTTCAGGCACTCAAAAAAGCAGAGCAAGTATGATTAAGGTGCATTTAGCAACTTGTAGATAGAGTAAACAGAATTAGCTAGATAACAACAATTGAGGCTGCTTGGACACACCAAGCATCGTCAATGCTATCCTAGTCTTGCAACTATCTCCTCTAGCTGAATTTTTTAACTTACTACCTTAATGACGACTATTATACATTGAGGTGTTTTCACCGTATAGCACAAAGCTAGAGGTAGTTCCACCCAATCATAATAAATATATAAGACACTTTAGGAGAAGAGTAACGCATGGGCAAGGTAGTCGGCATCGACTTGGGTACAACCAACTCAGTAGTCGCCGTGATGGAGGGTGGCAAGCCGGTGGTGATTGCCAATGCAGAAGGAATGCGAACAACCCCATCCGTAGTTGGCTTTAGTAAAGAAGGCGAAAGGGTGGTTGGGCAAATGGCACGACGGCAAACCGTCCTTAATCCCCAAAATACGTTTTTTGCAGTGAAGCGGTTTATTGGGCGTAAGTATGGCGAACTAAACCCAGAATCAAAGCGTGTCCCCTATACGATTCGCAAAGATGAAGTAGGTAATATTAAAGTCGCTTGTCCCCGTCTGAATAAAGATTTCGCCCCAGAAGAAATTTCCGCAATGGTGCTGAAGAAATTAGCAGACGATGCTAGTCGCTATTTGGGTGAACCTGTGACAGGGGCAGTGATTACGGTACCTGCTTATTTTAACGATTCTCAGCGGCAAGCAACTCGTGATGCTGGCAGAATTGCTGGTTTAGAAGTACTGCGGATTCTCAATGAACCAACTGCTGCATCTTTGGCTTATGGATTAGATCGGGGTGACACGGAAACTATCTTAGTATTTGACTTGGGTGGTGGCACCTTTGACGTGTCGATTTTAGAAGTAGGCGATGGCATATTTGAAGTTAAAGCCACCAGTGGAGACACACAGCTTGGTGGCAACGATTTTGACAAAGTAATAGTAGATTGGTTAGCAGAGCAATTTCTGGAAACAGAAGAGGTAGACTTAAGACGCGATCGCCAAGCTTTGCAACGTCTGATGGAAGCTGCGGAAAAAGCCAAAATTGAACTTTCTGCTGTCAGCGTCACCGATATTAACTTACCCTTCATCACCGCCACGGAAGATGGACCAAAACATCTAGAAACTCGTCTGACTCGTTCCCAGTTTGAAAGTCTATGCGGTGATTTGATTGGGCGATTACGGACACCAGTTAAACGCGCCCTCAAAGACGCCGGACTCTCACCTAGAGATATTGAAGAAGTTGTGTTAGTTGGCGGTTCCACAAGAATGCCAATGGTGAAGCAGCTAGTACGGGACTTGATTGGTATCGAACCCAACGAAAATGTCAACCCCGATGAAGTGGTGGGAGTGGGTGCAGCGATTCAAGCAGGGATTCTCGCAGGGGAACTCAAAGATGTGCTGCTTTTGGATGTCACACCGCTATCTTTGGGACTGGAAACCATCGGCGGCGTGATGAAAAAACTTATTCCTCGTAATACTACTATACCAGTACGCCGCTCTGATATATTTTCCACATCGGAAAATAATCAAAATACTGTGGAAATTCACGCAGTCCAGGGCGAACGAGACATGGCAGCAAACAACAAGTCTTTAGGACGGTTTAAGCTGTATGGCATTCCACCAGCCCCACGGGGTATTCCCCAAATCCAAGTATCCTTTGATATCGATGCAAATGGAATTTTACAGGTCACAGCGTTAGATAGAACTACTGGTAGAGAACAGAGTATTACCATTCAAGGCGCTTCTACCCTGACAGAATCGGAAGTCAATCGGATGATTCAGGATGCTCAAAAATACGCCGATGTTGACCGGGAACGTAAAGAACGAGTAGAAAAACGGACTCGTTCGGAGGCGTTAATTTTCCAAGCAGAACGACAACTTAGAGAAGTAGCCTTGGAATTTGGTATGCAGTTTGCCCGCAACCGCCGCCAAAGAATTGATAATATTTGCCAAGAATTACGAGAAAGCCTCAAGGAAAACGACGATCGCGGTATTGACCAAGCCTACGCCGACCTGCAAGATGCTTTATATGAGCTAAATCGAGAAGTCCGCCAGTATTATGCTGAAGACGAAGACGACGATTTATTTGGCACTATCCGCGATATCTTCACTGGTGGGGATAAAGAACGAGAACGAGAACGCGAACCTTTGCGAGATACATTTCGCGATCGCGACTCCTATAGTAGAGACTATAACAGAGACCGAGACTATGGCAGAGACTATAACCGAGATAATCGTTCTTCCTCCTATGAAAACCGTCCTCCACGCAAATCCCGTCCAAGTTACCAAGATAACTGGGATGATGAAGAAGACAATGATTGGTTGTAGTTTCTGAAAAAAGTTAGGAGTTAAGAGTTAAGAGTTAAGAGTTAGGAGTGAAAACTGAAAACTGAAAAGCGAAAAATTAAATCTTTCAGATCGTAATTCCTAACTACCAACTCCTAATTACTCACTTATAACTACCAACTCCTAACTCCTAACTTTTGATTAATCCAAAATCTAAAATTTAAATAGCTGACTATGCAAAATTTGCAGAATTTCCGTGATTACTACGAAATTTTAGGAGTATCTAAAGACGCCTCTAATGAGGAAATTAAAAAGGTTTATCGGCGATTAGCAAGACAGTATCACCCGGATCTTAATCCTGGAAATAAAGCAGCCGAGGATAAATTTAAGGATATCGGCGAGGCTTATGAAGTGCTTTCAGATCCAGCCAAGCGATCGCAATATGACCAGTTTAGCCGTTATTGGAAGCAAAAAGGCTTTGCGGGCAATAAACAGACGCCAAAGTCTAAAAGCTGGCAAACCGCCGCTAACGGTCGCAATGATAAACAGGACGTAGATCCAAGTGAGTTTTCCGACTTTGAAAGCTTTATTAATCAAGTTATCGGCGTCAAAAATAAAAATGGGGCAAATAACTCCAATAATGGTGCTAATAGCGATCCGTTTCGTTCGCCGAGAACAAAAGTCGCCTATACAGTTAACACCCCACCCCGCACCCCTCGTAGAGATATAGAAGCCAGATTGACTCTACCATTAGAAAAAGCTTATCAAGGTGGTAACGAACGCATTCGTTTAGAAGATGGGCGATCGCTTGAAGTGAATATGCCTCCAGCGATGGTTACAGGTCAAACTATTCGTTTGCGAAACCAAGGCGTTGGCGGTGGCGACTTATACTTAAAAATTACTGTTGAGCCTCATTCATTGTTTAAGCTAGATGGTTTTAACATCCTCTGCCAAGTGCCTGTGACTCCCAGCGAAGCAGTTTTAGGAGGACAGGTAGAAGCACCCACCCTGGATGGCCCTGTAAAAATGACCATACCTGCTGGAGTTAGGTCTGGTCAAAAATTTCGGCTAGGCAACAAAGGTTACCCTAATGATGATGGCAAACGTGGCGATCAATTGGTGGAAATTCAGATAGTTACACCGAAAAACATTAGTCCAGAAGAACGGGAACTTTACGAAAAATTGCGGCAAATTGAAACCTTTAAACCCCGCGCTGACTTAATAGGTTAGGGATGGTGGAGTATATCTAGATTATTTGAGGATCTGATATCGTTATTGTATAAATTAATCAAATGAATAGTGAAGTTTCGAGCAAACGCATCTTATTTTTGGCAGCCAATCCAAAAGGTACACCACAACTGCGTTTGGACGAAGAATTTTGTGAAACTCAAGAGAATCTCAAACTCTTCTATCTTGTAGTTGGAAATCAAATATTGGAATAAAGCCAGTTAGCCCCCTATGGCATTAGCCAGTTTACAATATTAGAGAAAACTCGAACGCAAAGTGACTCAAACAGCCGTGAATCACAAAGGGACGACGCCACAAAGCAGTGAACCAACTTATTACTCCCTGCTAGGACTGCATCCCTCGGCATCCGTAATCGATATTCGTCGGGCTTATCGGCAATTGAGCAAACGCTATCATCCTGATACTACAGAATTGCCTGCTGCTGTAGCTACTGCCAAGTTTCAGCAAC
This sequence comes from Nostoc sp. CCY 9925, assembly GCF_963920935.1. Lineage (NCBI taxonomy): Bacteria > Bacillati > Cyanobacteriota > Cyanophyceae > Nostocales > Nostocaceae > Nostoc > Nostoc sp. CCY 9925. The sequence goes on from NZ_CAWUDO010000008.1 coordinate 37,283, forward strand.
TCAACGAAGCCTACGCCACCCTGAGCCATCCAGAACGTCGATTAAGCTACGATTTAAAAATTGGCTATTCCCGCTTTGGAGTGATTCAAGCACCCTCTGATTTGAATCATCCGGTTTCGCACTCTTATGACTTCTCAAAATCAGCTTATCTCGATGCTAGCGATCGCCCACTTTCATCTGGCGAAATCTTCGCTTTATTTATACTAGTGTTAACATTTGTAGGTTGTCTGTTACTAGCAGTTGCCATTGGCTTAACTCGTGGTGATGCTGCTTTGCAAACGCATTTGCAGCAACCAAACCTATCTGTACAGCAGATTACCTATGTGTCGCAATTACAGCAGAATTCAGAATCCAGAAGTAAAACAGGCTGAATGTCTAATACCAAATTTAGTTTGTGTACTTCACACTTCTTGAGACCTCTTGTAATTCCCCTGATGGTAATTAAATATTAAAAAATTTCCTAATCCAAAATCCAAAATTCCTATGTCTCTTCTTCCCCCAGATACCCCCTTATACAATCATCCCCTGCCACAAATTGAGCAGTGGTTAAAAGAGCAAGGTTGTCAACAAGATGAAACACAGAGGCATTGCTGGCGCGTGCAGCGGTCGAGTTGGCAAGCTGAACTTTGGCTAGATGTTGAGCAAATCGTAGTGCGATATGTGCAATCTGCGGAAAATGGACAAGATATCCAACGCTCATTTAAATATTCTCTGAGTAGGGAAGATATAGAACAAGCGGTGTTTTCTGGTCCATAAGCTAAGTGCTGAGTACAGGATACTGTAAAAAGACATCGCTTATTAGAAGCAAGTTTGAGAATTATTAAGTAAATCTTAGACTAAAGTCGATAGCGATCGTCTTTCCACAAATTGTAAAATATGCTAAATCGCATCATCACTGCTGAATGCGATCGCCAGCCTTGTCCTCACTCTCCATCAAAGACACACCATACCTGTGTGACTACGGCTATATTTAACCCGTTTATTCTACCAAAATGCGATCGCTGACGTTTGAGCTTAAATATAATCGCCAATCTTGTAAACTCGGCACAGGTGACAAAAGCACCCACCAAAAGCGTAGACGCGTAGCGGCTTGTCGATAGACATCAGTTGCAAATGAAGTTACTTATAATACAGCAATAAACCGTGTAAACACTAAGCCAAAAGACGGCTGGGTCTGATTGTAAATCTTAGACTAAAGTCGATAGCGATCGCATTTCCAAAAATTATAAAATATGGTAATAATAAATGCCTGAAATGAAAAATCAGGGTTCTACCCACCAATAAAGGAAGGGTGAGATGAGCGATCGCACGTTTGGACGCAAGAAAGCAGGTACATTAAATTTTTCTAATCCGTCCCTTGTCTCACCACATACCCCGACGCTGGCAAGCCCAACATCCGGCTTTAGTTTACCAACAAATAATCTAATTCAAACAGCAACAGAAGAATCAACCAAGCTTGAAGAAGCGGAGTCTGCTGACGAGCAATCCTTGTTATCACAAGCCATTGAGCAACGGCCTTTGAGTCACGATATTAGTCGCATAGCTTTACGTCGTCCCCAGGCAAAACTGACGGTGGGAGAACCAAACGATCGGTATGAGCAGGAAGCGAATCAGGTGGCAAATCAGGTAATGCGGATGGTTGTGCCAGATAAACTTAACTCTTCTACCGTAGAGCCTGAAGACTACTTACAGCGCAAATGTGCAATCTGTGAGGAGGAAGAAGAGGAAGTACAGACTAAGCCATCCATACAATCGGCTATTGATGGAGACTTGCAGGCAGAGGATGATATTGAGAGTCGTCTCAATAGTAGCAAAGGTGGGGGAAGCCCGTTACCTGATGATGTGCGATCGTTCATGGAACCTCGCTTTGGTGCCGACTTCAGCCAAGTGCGAGTGCATACAGATTCCTCTGCGGTGCAGATGAATCAAGATCTTAGAGCGCTGGCATTTACACACAGACAAGATATTTACTTTGGAGCAGGTAAGACACCAGCTAAGGATGAATTGACAGCGCATGAATTAACCCATGTGGTGCAGCAGACAGGTGGAGTTGAAGGGCAAGTTAATAAACAACCTAACCACACAATTAGTTACCCAAAAATACCAACTTTAGAAGGTCAAACACCGAGTAGTCAAGTATTGAATCATTTACAATCTTTAGAAAAAACTTCCAATCATAACTCCTCACTTTACCGCAAAGAGATTCTCCAGTTTCAGCAGAAAAACTCTTCTGAAAAAATAACTGCTTCCCAAGAACAAATTCTTGAGCAACACAAACCTGTAGATATTCAACAAAGAGATAGTTCAACAACTTTAAGGCGATGTGGTGGGAGTAGTAAGCCTTCTGTTAACGCTGAACGCGTTGAATTTACATCTAGTCACCCCCTAACTGCTCACAGTTCAGATCCAAAGATTAATCCAACTTGGAGACCAAGTTCTGTCGATCATGCCGCTGCTTATACCAAGGGTGCGACTCCAGCTCTTAATGCTCGATTTGTGAATGTGGGAAGCAGTTTACCTGGACTTGATGCTGGAGGTGATGCTGGAGGTGATGCTAGCGCTCCTCCTAGTGTTTCTGTACGCGTCAAAGAGGGAGGAGTTGTTCGCGGTACACAGACTGGTATTACTCCTAGTGGTAATGCTATTGACGTTACAGGTTTAACATTATCTGGGCTGACTGGCTCTACCGAAGTCCGCAAGAGTAACTACAGTTTGGAATGGGAAGGTTCGATAGATGGTACTACCTGGACACCGATGACTACAACTGGAAGCCACCTACTTTATTGGCTTCATGCCGCTCCTTTAGCTAGTCCTCTATATAATTTTGCAGTTGCTAAAGCCACAGGTTACGCATCGGGAGCAAGTGATGTCCCCACAGCAATCCGCTCAGGACTCCGTGGTGATGTAAGTTACGATCCAGCCGATCGCATTAATGCCGATCCGCTGACAGTCTACGGTGATGGCGTTGGAATTTGTACTGATTTTGGCAACTTATTGACTCTACTTGCCCGTTCTGTGGGATTGAATGCTAACACTGTGATGTTTTGGGGAGGCTTTGAATCGGTAGGTAAGAATATTTGGGTAACTCTGGGTGGACCCTATGGTCTTATTAACCTCGTTAATACAAGAAGTCCAAATCCAACTTACAACAACCCATTTCCTCCAATTTCACCTAACGGTTGGGCATTTAACTATCACGTGATATCTCGGATCGAAGGTAAATTACACGACGCTGCCTTAGATCGTACAGATATTGATGCTCAGGCTGCACATAATGGCAAAGTTGTCCATCTGGTAGAACTAAGTTCTTCTACACTTCCGAAAGCTAGAAAACGTAAAGCCTACAGTGAGACTATTCCGCGCAAAGACCATACAGTGCAAGTAACTACCCGAGATTACGGCCCTCAAATCACAAGTAGTGTCTTTGGCAGCGATATTTATGTAGTACAAGCAGGAAGTACGTCTCCTGTTGATGTACCCGTAGGATGGAGTTTAAGTGGAGGTTCTTTACCCCCCGGTCTTAGCCTTAATCCCTTAACAGGTCGCATTAGTGGTAAACCTACTACCAAGGGTATATTTACTCCTAACATCCAAGTACAAACACCGCTAATACCTGGATTGCCTACCTTAACTAATACATCTTCATTAAATATTGAAGTTGATAAATGAATAAATTAATGCGTTTGACACTCATTAGTTTGTTAATCATTTTTGCCATAGGAGTTTATACTGTGGAAGCCAATAAACCTTCGCGTTCATCATTACAAACGCTCTCCTCTACAGAGCGAATACAAGGAGAGAGTCTTATTGGTGCTTACCCCTTTTTTGAAGAGCAAACAACCGCTGCCATCAACTTGCCGTCAATAGACAACCTCTTACGAGGTACATCTCTCACAGTCTCTAGCATTGACGGAGAACAGGTAACCGATCCAACTTTGGTAAAACGTATTTCTGATGAATTAGGTCAGCTTTTAGGCGGGTGGTTCAATCAAGACTTAACTCCTTACATCCAGCTTCATCAAAGTTTGGTTCCACAGAATATGCAGCAATACTACAGAAACAGTGGAACGACCTTACAGTCAGACAAGCCAAAAACGGCATTCTACTATCTAGCATTTCAAATAGTTCCTTGGCAGGTTCAGGCATTAGGAGAATTGGGAGTTTTTCACTCCATTTCCATCAGTCAGCCACTTACCAAAGCCAAAGCACTTCAAGAGGGAGGACACCCATCCCCTCGTCCTTTGGGTTCGATTGAACCTTTACTAGCTGATGCTGCCCCAAATCTCTCGACTGCTAAACTTAGCGATCGCTCTGCTGAACATCCCGTTAATGTCTTCGATACTTATCTGCAAGATACCTGGCTTACTATCAAGTCGGGTGTACGTTTGAGTTTAACCGATAATGGCACGGAGGTTACAAGTGAACATCCTTATCATTACAGTATTCGTATCAACCTTGACCTTCGCAAATCAAGATAACCAGCAAAAGCAAGTAGCAAACAAAACTCATGTCCTCAGCGCTGAATTATAAACAAAAATAGAGATGGATAATTTGAAATGAACTCCCTAAAGTCCTTATATACAGACGTTAGAGAGGTTCTGGAAAATTCAATTCCTGATTACTGGTCAGCATTAAGATCCTTGCTTAGCAATTTTCTTCAAGAACCAATGGCTCCAGAGGCGATGCTACCATTAGCCTCTTGTCAAGCTGTTGGCGGTACTCCAAAAGATGCCATTCATATCTCTGCTGCTCTTTTGACTTTTGGAGCATGTTTGCGTATTTTGGATGAATTAGAGGATCGAGATAGACCTGGACAATTATGGGAACAGGTGGGAGCAGCCAGAGCATGGAACTCTGCTGCTGCTATTAATGTTCTCTGCTTTCAAATACTTAGCAAAGCTCCCTTTGAACCTCAAGTCTTTAAGAGAATCAATCAAGCCTTTCTGGATGCATGTTGGCGGATTTCTGCTGGTCAGGATAGAGATCTAGGCGGAATGACCAAAAATATTGAAGATTATTGGTTAACTATAGAAATGAAGACAGGTGCCGCGTCAGCTATGGCTTGTGCCACAGGAGCGATGGCCGGTACAGACGATCCCAACCTAATTAATGCCTGTGCAGTTTTTGGGCATCATTTAGGACTGGCTGTACAAATTCTCAATGATATGGAGTCAATCTGGCAACCGGACGGCATCACAGATTTGCAGCAAGGAAAAGTCACTCTGCCATTACTGTATGGATTGCAATTCGATCATCCAAAACGTCAGGAGCTTGTAGCCTTAGTCGAGGCAAATGAAGTTGCTGCGAATGTTGAAAGAATCAAAGGAATTTTGGATGCAATCGATACCAGAAGTTTTTTAATTTGGGCAGCATTAAAGGAGCGAGAGCAGGCGTTAGAGGCAATTAAAGTTTGTCCAAATGCCGAGGGAAAAGAGATATTAGAATCCTACATCACTGGCATGTTTGGTGATATTGATTTCTTCTCGAAATGTTAAAGGTCAAGGGTTTTTTCTGAATCGCTTTCCCTTTACCCTTACCCTTTTCCTCACTTTTGCAAGAAGAGCAGTATGGGGGGAGATTAGAAAAAAGCTTCTTACCCTCCCACACTCCCAATGCCCCTTGTTTAAACTTTCCCAAACCGCCGCTCCCGTTGCTGGTAGGCACACAAGGCGCGGTGAAATTCAGCGCGGTCAAAATCTGGCCACAAGGCATCGGTGATGTAAATTTCTCCGTAAGCCATTTGCCAGAGAAGGAAATTAGAAAGGCGCATTTCTCCACTTGTGCGGATTAACAAATCTGGGTCAGTAATTCCTGCTGTGTACAAGTGGCTTTCAAATACGTGTTCGTCAATTTCATCAGGTTGTAGTAGACCTTGCTGGACTTGTTTGGCGATCGCCCGACAAGCTTGTAAAATTTCTTGGCGTCCACCATAATTAGTTGCTATTGAAAATCGGATGGCGCGGTTGTTTTTGGTTTCTTCCATCGAACGAGAAATTTCTTGTTGGAGCGATCGTGGCAAGGCCTGTAAATTTCCCACAAACTTGATTTGCACGTTCTCGTCAACCATTTCCCGCAATTCTTGACGTAAAACTTTTTGGAAAAGAGTCATCAAAAAATCTACTTCTTCCTGGGGCCTTTTCCAGTTCTCGGTGGAAAAAGCATAAGCCGTTAGTGCCTGGATTCCCCAATCCTTGCAGCAACGAAGCAAATCCTTGAGAGCATCGACTCCTCGCTTATGACCCATAATGCGTGGTAGACCTTGACGTTTAGCCCACCGACCATTGCCATCCATAATCACTGCAACGTGCTGGGGTAATAGCTCTGGTTTCAAGTCCGTGGGCAAATCTTGGAGTTGAGTTTGTTGTACTGTCATTTTTTATCTCGAGAAGCGGTCGATGGTAATCCGAGTAAACGTGAAACCAATGCTAGTGCCTTTCCACCTATCTGACGAGCCAAGCTCAAAAGGCCAGGAGCAACAGCTTCCCGATCTACAGTTGGAGACAATAGAGCCTCTAACGACTCTTTGAGCTTGCGAATTGTCAGTGGTCTATTTAGGGTTCCCCGCTCCGCTAAGGAAATAGAACCCGTTTCTTCTGATACAACGACACAAATGCAATTTTCGACCCGCTCAGTAATTCCCATTGCCGCCCGGTGGCGTGTTCCCAGCTGGCGCGAGGCTGTGCGTCCCGAAAGTGGTAAAATTATACCCGATGCCACAATCCGCGAACCACGGATCAATGTCGCTCCATCGTGTAACAAAGTTTTCGGCTGAAAAATTGTCTGGATCAGTTCTTTAGAAACTTCCGCGTTTAGCTTTACTCCTGGCACAGAAAAATCCCGCTCATCAATTGGGCCTGTGGTTTCCAAAATTAGTAAAGCTCCAATGCGGTTTTTTGACAATTCTTTAACAGCTTCAACAATTTCATCAATTACACTATCAGATTTGGGGATTGCCAAGCGATCGGGTTGGAATAGCTGACGAAATTCGCCGCGCCCCAATTGCTCTAAAAACCGCCGAAACTCTGACTGGAGAGCAACTGCCATCGCCACAGCACAACCAATCACCAATTTTTCCAGAACAAAATTTAGCAGAGGTAGGCCGAATCTACCACTTAGTGCTGAGGCTAACATCAAAACAATGAATCCTCGCACCATCCATAGTGTCCGACGCTCACTAATAATAACTAGTATCATGTAGGTCAGCGCCAGCACTAATACAATATCCAGAGTCCCAAGCAGCAAGGACTGTGACCATCCCAGGTTTATCAGCCATTGCTTCCACCAATCTCTCATGACATCTGGATTACACTTTTGCCGCTAATTACAGTTAGTCATTAGTTATTAGTCTTCTCTTACAAAGTTCTGATGGTCGGAAACCTTTGCTCAGACTTTGCGCTTAGTCATTAGTCATTAAGCCGCGTCTACTTTGAAAACTGTAGTTTTTTGTTAGGTTTCAAAATACACAGGGTTACTTCCTGGCTAATGACCAACGATGAACAGAGAAGTCTGAGCCGAAGCTTCTGACCAAAACGCCCGAAGGGCGGCTTGTCAAAGACATCAGCACTTCGCAGACAAATGACTAAATTTTCAGTCTTTCCGGTAGGCGATCTTGTCGAATTAAGTCTTGATAAGTTTCACGTTGCAAAATTAAATTTGCTTCCCCATTCGCTACTACCACTGCTGCCGATCGCGGCAAGCGGTTGTAGTTAGATGCCATACTGTAATTGTACGCACCAGTTCCCATAACTACGAGAATATCTCCCGGTTCTGTCTTTGGGAGTAGGGCATTTTTAATCAGAATATCTCCAGATTCACAATGTTTACCAGCAATTGTGACGGTTTCGGTTAGTGGAGAGGACATTTTATTGCCAACCACTGCCCGATAAACTGATTCGTAAGTAATTGGACGGGGATTGTCAGACATTCCTCCATCAATTGCTACGTAGGTGCGAATTTCTGGGATAACTTTGGATGAACCAATAGTGTAGGCTGTAACGCAAGCTGTGGCAATTAGCGATCGCCCTGGTTCGCAAAGTAATTTTGGCAAAGGCAAATTTTCGGCTGCACAAGCTTCTTGAATTACCTCACAAATCGGCTTCACCCACTCTTCAATGCTAGGGGGATCGTCTGATTCTATATACTTAATCCCTAAACCACCACCGACATTTAACTCTGTCAAATTTAAACCATACTTTCTCGCATCACGGAACCACTGCACCATGAGAGCAGCTAAATCTCGATGCGGTTGGCGTTCAAAAATTTGGGAGCCAATATGAGCATGTAAGCCCACGCAGTTAAGGAGAGATTGTTTGCTGACAAAAGTAAATAATTCCTCTAGCTCATTTGGATCGAAGCCAAATTTACTATCTAGTTGCCCGGTGCGGATATATTCATGTGTGTGACATTCAATACCCGGAGTTAGACGCAACAAAAATCGAGGCTGTAGGTTAGGGGAATTTGCCGTCTCAACAATTTCTACCAAAGTGCGTAGCTCGTGCCAGTTATCCACCACAATAGTGCAACCGACTTCTGTGGCAAAAATCAATTCTTCACGAGATTTATTGTTGCTATGAAGATAAATTTTCTCAGGATTGACGCCTGCTTGCAGCGCAGTGTACAGTTCACCGCCTGATGCAACATCGATTCCTAAACCAACAGATGCAGCGATCGCGCAAACTGCTAAACAATTCCAAGCTTTTGAGGCATACAATACTTGAGATTCCCCTTTGTAGTATTGCTTAAAAGCATCCCGGTATTGCTGACAAGCCAAACGCAGGGTTTCTTCATCTAAAATATACAAAGGTGAACCAAACTGCTTAACTAGGGTTGTGACATCACACCCACCAATTTCCAAGAAGTCATGATTATGAACTCTGGCTGTTAAGGGTAAAAGTTCCTGATTAGGCGAGGAATTTGCTTTGCTGCTGCGCCTTTGAGGTAAATATTGACTTCCAGAATGTTGAACCCCAGTGGGGTGAGTCGATACCATAACTATAAATTAATTGTCCTTGTTCAAAATAGGGGGTGAGTAAGTCTCCCGTTTCCCAGTTTACAAAGGGTTTGCAATCTTATTCAATAAATGTGATCTTATTAGATTTAGAAATTCAATTACTCAACAAAGAGCATCTAAGTGCATTGCTGCAACTAGATCGAGATTGTTTTGGTGGTCTGTGGACAATGGAGGGTTACCAACGAGAGTTGGACAGTCCCAACAGCGATTTGCTGGGTTTGTTTTCCCCTGTCTCTAGTTCCAGACTGCTGGGAATGGGTTGCTTTTGGTCAATTTTAGAGGAAGCTCACATTACAATTTTGGCAGTTCATCCCCAATATCAGCGCCAAGGTTTAGGACAGGCTTTACTATATTCACTCATCAAAACAGCTTGCGATCGCGGTTTGGAGCGAGCCACCCTCGAAGTACGAGCTTCCAACTTAGGAGCTATATCTTTATATCAAAAATTTGGCTTCAAAACAGCAGGGCGGCGTCGGCGTTACTACCAAGATAACGGGGAAGATGCACTCGTTCTCTGGCTTTCAGACCTCCAACACCCCAAATTTCAAACAACTTTAGACCATTGGCATTCTATTGTTAGCGATGGCCTGAGCAAATCTTCTTGGCAGTTGGTTTTTAAAGGGAATGGGGCATAGGGCACTTGTACTGAGCGACGTGACTTGTGCTGACCGTAGCCGAAGTAGCGAACGCGAGTGCGTCTGGCAGAGAAGTCGAGGTAAGCCCAAGTATGGGGCATGGTATATGACAAATGCTTCAGCAAAAAACTGGAATTTTACTGTATCTAATCTTATTTAAATATTTGATATGAAAAAATTTTTCAATAAGTTTAATATATGTTAATTTTTGTATTTTGACATGAAAGAAGAAATATGTTAACAATAAATGTTTGGGATAAAGTAATAAACTCTTAAAATCAATAATTAACTATCTGTCATAAATCCCAAAAAGGCTGGTGAGCTAAAGCTCCTCAGTACACTAGCCAGATGAAAGTAGTCACAAGGTAGTAATTTCCGCATTAACCTACATCAGAAGCTTTGGATGTCTATAATCTGTTATACAGGCGTCCAAAAGCTTAGCCTGTGCTAAAATCAGCGTACCGGCACGACGCAGGTGATGGGATAAAGCCATGTTTGAACGCTTCACAGAAAAAGCCATTAAGGTAATCATGCTGGCCCAAGAAGAGGCCCGCCGTTTAGGCCACAATTTTGTCGGCACTGAGCAGATCCTCTTGGGTCTGATTGGTGAAGGCACCGGTGTGGCCGCGAAGGTGCTGAAATCAATGGGCGTCAATCTCAAAGATGCTCGGATTGAAGTTGAAAAAATTATAGGCCGGGGATCGGGCTTTGTGGCCGTGGAAATTCCGTTTACGCCACGGGCAAAGCGAGTTCTAGAACTCTCCTTGGAAGAAGCACGCCAACTGGGGCATAACTACATTGGCACCGAGCATCTGCTGTTGGGCCTAATCCGCGAAGGGGAAGGTGTAGCAGCCAGGGTGCTAGAAAACCTCGGTGTGGATCTATCTAAGGTAAGAACCCAAGTCATCCGCATGTTGGGAGAAACTGCTGAGGTTTCACCAGGCGGTTCATCAGGTCGCACAAAAACCCCGACTCTGGATGAATTTGGCTCGAACCTGACCCAAATGGCCACAGACAACAAACTCGATCCTGTAGTAGGACGCGCCAAAGAAATTGAGCGGGTGATTCAGATATTGGGTCGCCGGACAAAAAATAACCCAGTCCTGATTGGGGAACCAGGTGTTGGTAAAACCGCCATCGCTGAAGGTTTGGCTTCACGCATTGCCAACAAAGATGTCCCTGACATCCTGGAAGATAAACGCGTAGTCACACTGGATATCGGTTTGCTGGTAGCAGGTACTAAGTATCGGGGTGAATTTGAAGAACGCTTGAAAAAAATCATGGATGAAATCCGTTCTGCGGGTAATGTCATCCTGGTAATTGATGAAGTTCACACCCTAATTGGTGCAGGTGCGGCGGAAGGTGCCATCGACGCAGCAAATATCCTCAAGCCAGCTTTGGCCAGAGGTGAGTTGCAGTGCATCGGCGCAACAACCCTAGATGAATATCGTAAACACATCGAACGGGATGCAGCCCTAGAGCGCCGTTTCCAACCAGTAATGGTAGGCGAACCCAGTGTAGATGAAACAATTGAAATTTTATATGGTCTGCGCGATCGCTACGAGCAACACCACAAGCTGAAAATCTCCGACGAAGCATTGGTAGCAGCAGCGAAATTGTCAGACCGTTATATTAGCGATCGCTACCTCCCAGATAAAGCCATCGACTTGGTGGATGAAGCTGGTTCTCGGGTGCGCTTGATTAATTCCCAGCTTCCACCCGCAGCCAAGGAGTTAGACAAAGAACTGCGTCAAATCTTAAAAGAAAAAGATGATGCAGTACGCTCCCAGGACTTCGATAAAGCCGGAGAACTGCGCGATCGGGAGATGGAAATCAAAGCCGAAATCCGGGCGATCGCTCAAAGCAAGACCACTGCAACTGGCTCCGAACACGAAGAACCCGTAGTCACAGAAGAAGACATTGCCCATATTGTCGCTTCCTGGACTGGGGTACCGGTGAACAAACTCACCGAATCGGAATCTGAAAAGCTGCTGCACATGGAAGACACCTTGCACCAGCGTTTAATTGGTCAAGACGAGGCTGTGAAAGCAGTTTCACGTGCTATTCGTCGCGCTCGTGTCGGTTTGAAGAATCCCAATCGACCCATCGCTAGTTTTGTCTTCTCTGGGCCTACTGGTGTAGGTAAAACCGAATTAGCGAAATCTTTAGCTGCTTACTTCTTCGGTTCTGAAGAAGCCATGATCCGCTTAGATATGTCCGAATACATGGAGCGTCACACCGTCAGCAAGCTGATCGGTTCACCTCCAGGTTATGTTGGTTATAACGAAGGTGGTCAACTAACCGAAGCCGTGCGGCGGCGTCCTTACACCGTGGTGCTGTTCGACGAAATCGAAAAAGCACACCCCGATGTATTCAACATGTTGCTGCAAATTTTGGAAGACGGTCGGTTAACTGACGCCAAAGGTCGCACGGTGGACTTCAAGAACACCTTGCTGATTTTAACTTCCAATATTGGTTCTAAGGTAATTGAAAAAGGCGGCAGCGGTATTGGCTTTGAGTTCTCCGAAGATGTTACCGAATCAGCTTACAACCGAATTCGCTCTTTGGTGAACGAAGAATTGAAACAGTACTTCCGTCCAGAGTTCCTCAACCGACTCGATGAAATTATCGTCTTCCGTCAGTTGAGCAAGCCAGAGGTGACACAAATCGCCGAAATTATGCTCAAGGAAGTATTTGGTCGTCTAACAGAAAAAGGTATCACCTTAGAAGTCAGCGATCGCTTTAAGGATCGTTTGATTCAAGAAGGTTACAGTCCCAGCTACGGCGCAAGACCATTACGCCGAGCGATTATGCGCTTGTTAGAAGATAGCCTAGCAGAAGAAATTCTCTCAGGTCGCATCAAGGATGGCGATATAGCCTTAGTTGATGTTGATGAGAATGGTACTGTTCAAGTGAGCGCTCAAGAGCGTCGGGAATTGTTACCCCAAGGCGTTGAGTAAGATTGAAAATTTGGGATTTTAATCTCAAATAGAAAATTAGAAAACGGTAGAGTGTTTATTGCTCTACCGTTTTTTTGTGTGAAAATATCTGAGGTTGGATCAATTTTCTGTCTGTAAATTTAGACTTTAATAATCTGCTGCGAAATTTTAGAGAATTGGTATTACTGCTAGTGGCGTCAAACCGGTTGGTGTCACCCTGGTTAATGTCATCATTGGGTACATTCAAGAACCTCATGTTATACCAATTCACTAAAATCAAGCAACAGATACAAACTGTAAAATCCAGATGCCATATACCATTTGGGATTGAGAGACGTTCATTCCACAAAAAAAACTGTAGCGCATTCAATTAACAACCGCTACAGTTTTTAAATTGTCGCGTTTGTTGCCAGAATTAGGGCACCTCAATGGGAATCAAAGCATTTTCTGGGAAGTAGTTGCAAAAACGCCCTTCATCTGCAAGTACCAAAATCAGGCGCACGGGATAATCTGGCGGAACTTGCAAATCTGCCCACGGTACTGCCAACTCTAAACAAGTATTTAAAGCTGCTTGGGCGCGACTAGTGCGGGGATGCCATTGATAATTGTCTCCAGCTTCCCGAAAATAAATCGATTGCGTCAGTAAATTAATTTCCAGAAGATGGTGAAAATGGTAATTCATTGGCGCTGCATCTGGGACATCTGCCAAGGGAACTGGGCTATTGACCATTGTTTTATCTGGATAGTACCACAGCAAACTCAACTCTGTTGGCAAATCCCGCCCCGGTACAACACCACTTTTAAAATCCACTCGCAAATAGAAATTGAGGTGATCCACCCCATACCAAAGTCGCTGGACGAGGCTGCTATTGTGCATTGTTCCCCGCGCCCCGCCAATTTCTATGCGTCCAGCTTTGTCCCAATCTTGTTCATCACCTTTGCCATCAATGACTGGATGAATAAAACTTTGTGGGCGATGGTCTGCCTGTGCTTGGTGAACCTCCACTGGTTGTTTGAGATAGGGCGGTGCAGGTTCATTTAAGGCTTTGTAAATGCCAAGCAGATGTTCTCGAAACAACTGATCAAAGACGGCATCTTGATTTGAAGAGTGTCCTGCACCAAACCACCAGAACCAATCGGAACCTTCGGCAGCATACAAGGCTTCCCAAGCTTCTGGGTTATTTTCTTCTGTTGCTTCTGGATGACTCGCCAACATATTCCTGGCTTGTGTGAGGTAATCCCAAGCACGATTTTTAGCAGGATCGCCGATCCAGGTGGTGAAACTGCCATCCACCCAAGAACCGCTATGTAGTTGTCCTCCAGGGATGGTGGCTGTGGGTGGAAATTGTTCGATAAATTCAGAGACAGTGACGAGTTTGAGGTGGGGTTCGTTGCTGAAAGATTGATACAAAGCTTCTAGGAAGGGTTTGCCATCTTGGGGGTAATATTCCCAACAATTCTCGCCATCTAAAGCGATGGTGACTAGCCAAGGTTGTTGACTTTGGCTGTCTCTTTGCATTTTCGCGATCGCTTGCAAATGTCCTACTAAGTCCGCAGCTGCCTGTTTTGCTGGCATGGCGCTATAGGTAAAACCAATCAAATCTGATAATCTGTGGTCGCGAAACACAATTGACAAGTCACCCTCTGCGGTTTGCAGGCGATACGGTCGGTACAGAAGTTCTGGTTGTTCTACATTCCCTGCCCCATCCCGATGGAAAAAGTGTTTCAGCGTCCATCCCAAAACAGCTTCATCTGAGCATATCCACTTAAATCCTTGGTCAATAATATATGGAAGTATCTCTGGGCTGACTGACTGTTCTGAAGGCCACAAACCACGCGGCTTCTGTCCAAAGCGCTCTTTATAAAAGTCCCAAGCTTTCTTCAAGTGACGCGGGATATCTTCTGCCCACTTAAAACGCTGCTCAGGTAATGTCATATTTGGCACAGCTACCCGACCAGAATTAGTATCAGCTAGCAAAGGTAAAATCGGGTGAGTGTAGGGCGTGGTAGTAATTTCTAACTGTCCCGTCTCCTGCATTTTCCGATGTTGGGGGATAATCCGACTGAGGATTTCTCGCTGTTTGGAATAAATGCGCTGGCGATCGCTTAAAGTAAAATTTCGACCCTGCTTTAACCAAGTGGCAATTTGCGGGTCATCCCAAAACAGCGGATCGATCCAAGCCAAATTGTGCCAAGCCAGCAAATCACCATAATCTGACAATTCCCAATTTGCCAAACACCAACTTGCTCCTTTTTCCTGCCTTTGGTGATACAACTCGGCATAGCGCGGATGAGGATCGATTAGGGTGTGGTGATTGGCATCAAAAAAGTGTTGAATAATAAATTCCCGCTGTTGCTGGCTGAGTTGTTCATCTGGTGTCAAGCTAGCCGTGAGGTAAGGGTCAAAAGCAGTGCCAGCAATATAATCTTCTAGTTGCAATATCAACGATGGTACTAAATTCACCGTTTGGTGTAACTTAGGATACCGTTCTAGGATTAATATCAAATCCAAATAATCTTTAGTGCCATGCAAACGTACCCAAGGTAAGCGGTACTGTTGGCTAGAAGATAGCGAAACGCCGCTGCCAGGAGATTTGTACAGCGGCTGATGTTGATGCCAGATAAAAGCGACGTAGAGGGGATGGGACATAAGGAGTGATTAGGAATTGGGGATTAGGGATTGGGGATTGGGGATTGGGAACTAGGTATTAATGATAAATTATGAATGAATAAATGCATTGTTCCTCATTCAATACCGATCGTTAATTATTCCTAGTACCCAGTCACCAGCCCCCAGTCCCCAGTCCCTAAATGACTTGTTCAACTTCTTCAATTTCGGGAATCATTTCCCGCAGGCGGCGTTCAATACCCATTCTCAAAGTCATTGTAGAACTTGGGCAAGAACCACAAGCGCCTTGCAACCGCAGTTTGACAATCGGGCCATCGAGTTCTACAAGTTCCACATTGCCGCCATCAGAGATGAGATAAGGGCGCATTTCATCTAAGACTGTTTCAACGTTGTCAGTTGTTAGTTCCATAGTTTTAGACCTACTCAGTTAGGGATGGGCATTGGAAGAGGCAGGGGGCACAGGGGCAGACGAGAAAGATTTGTAGCAACTTTTCCTTGGCTCCCCACTCTATGTACGTTAAGCGTCGTCACTCATTACCCATTATCCAAAATTTTATTTTCCAGCTTTCTTAAATAGATCCTAAATCTAATTGCCACTAGATTGTCAGTTGTCAATTTTTAATGACTGGTAAAGGCGAGTGTGTGGATTGGGAGTGCTGAGTTAGGAGACGCGATTAACCCTTGTCTGTACAAGAGTGAGAAGTTAGGAATTCTCCCCTCTGCCCCTGGAGCCTCTTCCAATGCCCATCCCTAACTTAACACTCAACACTAGGCACTTTTTGTAGAACCGCTATCATTAGATGAAACTATCACCGGTTGTTGATATAGTGGCACGGTGAATGTAACTGTGGAACCGAGTCCTTCGCCGAGACTGTAGAAATGTACTTCACCACCCATTGCTTCCACTAGCTTCTGGGAAATTGCCAGTCCTAAACCTGTGCCGCCATATTGCCGAGTACGGGAGCCATCCACCTGAGAAAATAATTGAAACAGTTTATCTTGTTTGTCCAAGGAAACACCAATTCCAGTGTCTGCTACACGCACTCTCACCATACCCGGAAATTGCTGTCCTTGAAACTGCGGCTTTGCCTTTTTGAGTACTAAATCGGCGCTGACGGTGATGCCGCCTTCATGAGTAAATTTGATGGCATTGTTCACCAAATTCAGCATCACTTGTAGCAACCGTTGGTAATTACTTTGAACGATGATTTCATCGGAGGTGGCTGGCATTTGCATCTGGAAGCTGAGGTTTTTCATCTCTGCTTGAGGACGCATGAAATTTTCTACATCAGTGAAGAGTTCACCTAGCTTGACTGGAGCGTAAGCTAGTTCCATTTTGCCAGCTTCAATTTTAGCAATGTCTAAAATATCGTTGATGATATTTAGCAGATGTATTGATAAGTGATGAGCTTCTTCTAAAAACTGATTTTGTTCTTCTGGGTCATCTGCCATACCTTCCAAAATCAGCTTTAAAAAGCCAATCATCCCGTTGAGGGGGGTGCGAATTTCGTGGGATACATTGGCGAGAAACTCGCTTTTGAGGCGGGAGGCGTCTTCAGCTTTTTGACGCGCTGCTTCTAATTCTTTATATAAAGTAGCATGAGCGATCGCTGTTCCTAATTGATCCGCTGCTTCTTTTGCTAATTCTAGTTCCGATTCTGTTAACGTGTAGCATTCATCTTGCCAACTCAAAACAACCAATCCATTGGCTTGGTCTTGATAGCAAGTCGCAACTACCAAAGTTTTATGCTGCCTGGAATCAGTGTATCCAGACACGTTCATGACAACTGGTTCTAAGGTTGTTAATGCCTGAGTAAAGGCCGGTTCAGAAGCTATATCTATTTCTGAGCCAATCAGTGAGGTAAGTTCTGGCTGGTGATACTCAGCCTTAACTTCTACTTTTGTACTACAAGACTGATAAGGACAAATAATGCAGCGTTCTAGCCGGAGTGCTTTTCCCAAGCTGTCAACTGTTTGCTGCCAAATAATGTCTAAATCCAATGTCCGCCGAATATTTCTCGTAATCCGATTTACCAGTTTTTGATGTTGTTGCGAACGTAAAGCCGACTCTATTTGTGCGGAGGTTTTTGCTCCCCCACCCATTTGTTTTTTGTTGAGTGTAGCTTGCACTAACCGTCCCATCACTAAAACTGTAGTGGCAGGCGTTCCCAAACTTGGCATAATCGGACTGATTACTAAGTCCAACTCAAATAATTCCTGATGATAGCTAAACCAGCACTGAAACCTTTCTGGCACCAAACTTGTCAAAATTCGGTGTAATCGTTCCAAATAGGCAACCTTATCCACGGGAGCAAAGATTTGAGCCTGGTTGAGTTCATCAACTATTTTTTCGGTCTTTAACCCCAGGAGTTCGCTGTGCTGCCAACAAAAGGTCAGATAGCGCCCTGCCCCATCTTGCGTGTACACCAACTCGGCTCCCAGAGTTGGCAATGAGCCATCAGTTTTACTGGTAATAGATTCCAGATTTTGAGAAAAAATATTCGGCAATTGGGAATTGGCAGTAATAGTCATTAATTGAGTTGGATAGACAAAGGGTATCCGACCGGGATTTTACCAAAGCTGTTCAAATTTTGGCATAAATTTTTACAGCTTTTCCATTTTTGATTGGGTATTTCTTGGTGTTTTCAAATTTAAGTTGGCAAACTTTACTTTTGTTAAGTAGTATTGACAGCTAATTGATGATGTCAATCGTTCCACTCACCCCGAGGAGGAACAGGAGTACGCACAGGCGTGCGAGTCAGTTCATCATCTCTTAGTATTTCGCCGCGCAACCACTGGCGAATTGCCACCTCAATCACTTTGCTTGGATCGTTAGTGAGATGTTGAATTTGCTCTAGTAATTCTGAGTCTAAGCGGACGGCAATTTCTACCTTATCGGCTCGTGTGTTTTCCGCGTCGGTAGGTTTGTGTTGCATATTCATAGGTTTATATACTCTGAATTGGTTTTGTTTAAAGCTTTGTAAAGTAGTTATATTCATAATTTGGGCTAATTCACTTAAGAGTCTTCAAGGGTACAGTTACATAGTTCCCCGAAATAGCACCAAAGTAACAGCTTTAAATTTTAGGTCGCATTTTTCATATAACTGACTAGACAAGAGCTTTCTAGAAGTTTTGCCGATGAATCAGTGACTCCGGACAATTACGGGTGGCAATTGCCCACGATCCCTACATGTACTTATTTACATTTATTGTACGCTTCCAGCTGATGAATACTAGCACCGACAAATAGACTTTCATAATATTCTTAAATGTCCACCTATTTATATGCAAAGTTAAAGATGGGGTGAAGAGGGGACTATTGGGTAGGGGAAAAGGTTAAAGGGAAAAGGGAAAAGGAATAAATTTAATCTTTCCCCTTTTCCCCTTACCCCTTTCCCTTTCCCCTTGTCCTCTTCCTATGCCCCATGCCTACTAAAACCAAGAGCGTCTTGGCTAAGAAAGCATTAAAATACATTAAGTAAATTGGTCTTTTAACTTTGGTTGCTGCTAAGGCAAAGATAGTATATGACTGACGTTCCCGCAGTTCGCATTCGCAATTTCTGTATTATTGCTCACATTGACCACGGGAAATCAACCCTCGCCGATCGCTTGCTACAAGCCACTGGCACTGTTGAAGACCGACAGATGAAGGAACAGTTTCTCGACAATATGGATTTGGAACGGGAGCGCGGCATTACCATTAAGCTGCAAGCTGCCCGGATGAATTACACAGCCAAGGATGGTCAGCAATATGTCCTGAACTTAATTGATACTCCAGGACATGTGGATTTCTCCTATGAAGTCTCCCGTTCTCTTGTTGCTTGTGAAGGAGCGTTATTGGTTGTAGATGCGTCCCAAGGTGTGGAGGCGCAAACTTTGGCAAATGTATATTTAGCGTTAGAAAATAACCTGGAAATTATCCCAGTTCTGAATAAAATTGATTTGCCAGGGGCTGAACCAGAACGCGTAATTGGCGAAATTGAAGAAATTATCGGTCTAGATTGTAGTGGTGCGATTCTCGCTTCTGCTAAAGAAGGAATTGGTATTGATGAGATTTTAGAAGCAGTTGTCGAGCGGATACCGCCACCACCCAATACGATAAATGAACGCTTAAGGGCGTTAATTTTTGATAGTTATTACGACAGCTATCGAGGAGTAATTGTATATTTCCGGGTGATGGATGGCACATTGAAAAAAGGCGATCGCATCCATTTAATGGCATCCGGTAAAGAATTTGAAATTGATGAGTTGGGTGTTCTTTCTCCCACCCAAAAGCAAGTTGATGAACTCCACGCCGGGGAAGTAGGCTATTTGGGAGCGGCAATTAAAGCTGTAGCTGATGCACGGGTAGGAGACACAATTACCCTGAGTAAAGCCAAAGCAGAGACACCCTTACCTGGCTACGCAGAAGCCAACCCGATGGTTTTTTGCGGTATGTTCCCCATTGATGCTGACCAATTTGAAGACTTGCGAGAAGCCTTAGAAAAGTTGGAACTCAACGACGCAGCGCTGCATTACGAACCAGAAACTTCTAGTGCCATGGGGTTTGGTTTTCGTTGCGGCTTCTTGGGGTTGCTACACATGGAAATTGTCCAAGAACGTCTAGAGCGAGAATATAACCTAGATTTAATCATTACAGCACCCTCAGTGGTTTATAAAGTCATAACCATCAAAGGTGAGGAACTGTACATCGATAATCCTAGTCGTTTACCTTCTCCCAACGAACGCGAAAGAATTGAAGAACCCTACGTCAAAGTAGAAATGATTACGCCGGAAACCTACGTCGGTACGTTGATGGAGTTATCACAAAACAGACGTGGGATTTTCAAAGATATGAAATATCTTACCCAAGGACGAACCACACTTACGTATGAGTTACCCTTGGCAGAAGTTGTCACCGACTTTTTTGACCAAATGAAATCGCGATCGCGCGGTTATGCCAGTATGGAATATCACCTCATCGGCTACCGGGAAAATCCGCTGGTGAAGCTAGATATTATGATCAACGGCGATCCTGTGGATTCTTTGGCGATGATTGTCCATCGAGATAAAGCTTACAACGTCGGGCGATCGATGGCAGAAAAACTCAAAGAATTGATTCCCCGCCATCAATTTAAAGTGCCAATTCAAGCCTCTATTGGCAGTAAAGTGATTGCCAGCGAACACATTCCTGCTTTGCGGAAAGATGTGCTAGCAAAATGTTACGGTGGTGATATCAGCCGTAAGAAGAAACTTTTACAAAAGCAGGCAAAAGGTAAAAAGCGAATGAAATCCGTAGGTACAGTAGATGTACCCCAGGAAGCTTTTATGGCAGTACTGCGGTTAGATCAAAGCTAATTCAATTTGCTTAATCTTCAAAGATGATTAGCTGCTTGCAGCTACATCTTAAATCTCTGCCAACAGCAGGCTAAACTGTAAATGTTTCAGCTTGTTGTTGGCAGATTTTGTTTTTAGAACTTAGAGTTTTTAGCAGAGAAACCCTACTAGCTGGAGACTAACTTGATGTTAGCTCAGTGGTTCAAAGAATGTGCTGCTAATGCAGGATTTCTAACATTGGCAATTTATACTTTATTGTAGAAATTCAAAACATTATGAATCGCAAGCAGGCGGAAGAAAAAGTCTCTGAAGCAGAACAAAAGTATCGCACCCTAATAGAACAAATTCCGGGTGTTGTCTATATTTCACCGATTAATACTACTGCGAAAGTTGCTTATATTAGTCCGCAACTGCAACAATTATTAGGCATTGCCCCCGAAGATTGGAATCATGTTTTCTTTAATAGTTGGTTAGGGAGCACTCATCCAGACGATCGCGATCGCTTTTGGCAAGCTGTAAATACTACAATCTCTACCGGAGAACCCTTGAACATTGAGTATCGGATGATTAGGCACGATGGCAGAATTATTTGGGTACGCAACCAAGCTAATCTCATTCTCTGTGTAGATGGACAAACTCAGGTACTTCAGGGTTTAGTGTTTGATATCAGCGAACGCAAACAGGTAGAAGCAGCACTACAAGAAAGCGAAGCTCGTTATCGTGCCATTCTCGAAGACCAAACCGAACTGATTGCTCGAGGCTTACCTGATGGCACTGTTAGTTTCGTTAACGAAGCTTTTTGTCGATTTTTTGGACTCAAACGAGAAGAATTTATCGCCCAACACTACGAACCCATTGTGTTTAAAGAAGACCGAGAATATGTGTTTAATCTAGTCAATTCCATCAGCTTAGAAAATCCCGTTGTCAGTTTTGAAAATCGGGTTTTAGCTTGCCAAGAAGTGCGTTGGGCACAGTGGAATGTTCGAGGTATATTTGATGACGAAGGTAATCTTGTAGAGCTGCAATCGGTGGGACGAGATATTACCGATCGCAAATACGCAGAACAAGCCTTAAGTCAAAATGAACAAAAATTCCGTGCGATCTTCAATCAAACTATTCAGTTTATGGGATTGCTTCAAGCGAATGGAATTGTCTTAGAAGCCAATCAAACAGCACTGGATTTTGCGGGAATTACACGAGAAGAAGTCGTCGGTAAACTATTTTGGGAAGCAAAATGGTGGACAATTTCTCCGGATACACAAGCACAATTAAAAAATGCGATCGCCGCCGCAGCCAATGGTGAATTTATTCGCTATGAAGTTGATATTTGGGGTCGAGAAGATCGAGTTATCACTATTGATTTTTCACTACGCCCCATAGTTGATGAAACAGGGCGTGTAACAGTAATAATTTCAGAGGGACGAGATATTAGTGAATGGCAAGCCGCCCTGCGCGAACGCCACAAAGCTGAAGAAGCATTGCGCTCAAGTCAAGACTTTTTACAAAAAGTTGCTAATACTGTACCGCATATTTTATATTTATTTGACCTGTTACAAGGAACAAGCATTTATCTTAACCAGCAAAGTGTTACAGTTTTAGGCTATTCTCCAGAGGAAATTTGTCAAGCAGATCCGCAATGGTTCATGAATTGCTTTCATCCAGACGACCAACACCTCTGCTATGACTTACCAAGTCGCTTCGCCAATCTCAGGGACAATGAAGTTCTGTCCACCGAATACCGATTCCGCCACAAAAATGGCGAGTGGCGTTGGCTGAATACACGAGAAGTCGTATTTGCTAGAGATGCTAACGGCACTCCCACGCAGATTCTTGGCTCAGTAGAAGATATTAGCACTCGCAAACAAGCTGAAGCTATGCTACGACAACAAGCGACAGGGGAGAGGCTAATTAGTGAAGTGACTCAACAGATTCGGCGATCGCTAAATTTAGAAGAGGTTTTAAATACAACGGTCAATAGTATTCGGGAGTGTTTGCGTTCAGATTGTGTAGCTATTTACCAGTTAGCAGCTGATGGCAGTGGTTGTTTTGCAGCGGCATCCGTGGCTGATGGTTATCCTCAGCAATTAAGACAGACAATTCTGCCATTTTGCATTCAAGAAAATTTTAGCCATTATTATCAGGGATTACCCACAATTTTAGATGATATTCAGCAGTCTGATTTTTGCACCGATGTTTTTGAGTTATTGCAACTTTATCAGGTGAAGGCTGCGATGGTAGTGCCGATTTTGAATGGCGAGCATTTGTGGGGTTTGCTAATTACTTACCAATGTGCCACACCTCGTAATTGGCAGCCATTTGAAGTTAATTTGTTGCAGCAATTAGCTTCTCAAGTAGCGATCGGTATTCATCAATCAGTACTTTACCAGCGGCTACAAGCCGCCAACGAAGAATTACAAAGATTAGCTACCTTAGATGGCTTGACTCAAATAGCCAATCGCCGCCGATTTGATGAGTATCTCGAAACTGAATGGCATCGACTCAAACGGGAGAAGATGCCGCTGTCGTTAATTTTGTTCGATGTTGATTTTTTTAAACCCTACAATGACACCTACGGTCATTTAGCAGGAGATAATTGTTTACAGCGAATTGCCAGTGCGCTCCTAAGTATTGTTAAGCGTCCAGCAGATTTAGTAGCCCGTTATGGCGGAGAAGAATTTGCTGTAATTTTGCCGAATACAGAGATTAAAGGCGCAATTCATCTAGCTCAAGCAATTCGACAAGCAGTACGCAACTTAGCGATTCCCCATGCTCAATCTAGCGTGTGTGACTATGTAACCGTCAGTGTCGGCGTTGTCAGTACTGTGCCAAATGGCGAGATGTCGCCGCAAGACTTGATTAATGAAGCCGACAAAGCACTTTATACAGCTAAACAACAAGGACGCGATCGAGTTCGTGCTGTTTGCTGTTCACTTATTTAGTGTGGGCATTGGGCATAGGGCATGGGAGGTGTGGGAGGATGGGGAAGAAATCTTTCCCCCCCACTCCCCCATCCCCTCTGCTTCCCCTGCTTCCCCTGCTCCCTCATCCCCAATGCCCCATGCCCCATGCCCTATGCCCCATACCCCATAGTTCATATCCTTTGATAAGCTTTAACAAAATAACTGTTAAAAAATCTAAAAATATGAGTAAATGCACTCAATAAAATTGGCAGACTTGTATTTTTAGATAAATCTAGTTTTTTAGATATTTGTAAAGTCTCGGGGAATCTAGCAGATGAAGATACTGGTACTGAGTTGGGAGTTTCCACCCAGGATAGTTGGAGGAATTGCGCGTCATGTAGCTGAGCTGTACCCGGAACTGGTCAAGTTAGGGCATGAAGTTCATTTAATTACAGTGGAGTTTGGTCAGGCATCGATGTATGAGGTGGTCGAGGGAGTAAACATACATCGCGTGCCAGTAGGATATAGTAATGACTTTTTCCACTGGGTGGTGAATCTCAACGAAAGCATGGGAGATCATGGCGGTAAGTTAATCTTGGAAGAAGGCCCGTTTGATTTAATTCATGCTCATGATTGGTTAGTCGGAGACGCAGCGATCGCTCTCAAGCATAATTTTAAAATACCACTAATTGCCACAATTCACGCTACCGAATACGGGCGTTATAACGGTATTCATACCGATACGCAACGTTATATTAATGGTAAAGAAACAATACTTGCTTACAATGCTTGGCGGATTATTGTTTGTAGCGACTATATGCGACGGGAAGTAGAACGAGCGCTACACAGTCCTTGGGACAAAATCGATGTTATTTTTAACGGTATTCGAGCGGAAAAAAAACGACACCACGAAGATTTCCATGCTTTAGATTTTCGCCGCCAATTTGCCAGCGATGATGAGAAAATCGTTTACTACCTCGGTCGCATGACCTATGAAAAGGGTGTACCTATATTGCTCAATGCTGCACCCAAAATTCTTTGGGAAATGGGAGGTAAAGTAAAATTTGTTATTGTTGGTGGTGGCAATACTGACCATCTCAAACGCCAAGCCTGGGATTTGGGAATTTGGCAGCATTGCTATTTTACTGGTTTTCTCTCGGATGAATACTTAGATAAATTTCAAACTGTTGCTGATTGTGCCGTATTTCCCAGTCTTTATGAACCCTTTGGAATTGTGGCTTTAGAAAGCTTTGCTTCTCGTGTACCCGTAGTCGTTTCTGATACAGGTGGTTTTCCGGAAGTAGTCCAACATACCAAAACAGGGATTGTGACTTGGGTAAATAACGCTGATTCTTTAGCCTGGGGAATTTTGGAGGTGTTGAGAAATCCAGATTATCGGCAATGGCTGGTGGATAATGCTTATGAAGATTTAGACAAGCGCTTTAGCTGGCCGAAATTAGCCAGCCAAACCGAAGAAGTTTATCAGCGAGTTGTGCAAGAGCGATCGCAAATTCCTTGGTAATCAATCAATTATGATGTTATATATATAACGTTAAGGACAGCTATATATAGCTGTCCTTATATATCTGTAAACTTTCTTGAAACTTGCATAAATCCAGAATTAACTTTTGATAAATCGACAACAGGCACTGCTGCAATTTTTTCAGCAGAGCAGATTTTATCTTGGTCATTGGTAATTAGCCATTGGTCATGTGCAAATGACTAATGACTAATAACTAATGACAAAGCGTAACAGCTTACTATTAAGTCATCTCTTGGAGACAAATTTTATTTATGGTGCTTTCAACCGATCCAAGTGTTACTTTAGATACCCCGGCAAAAGCTTCTACTCGTACTGGAATGGGAGCTATTCCCTACGAAACAGGAACAACCTTTCGGGTTTGGGCGCCATTTGCTTCAGCAGTTTATGTGGCTGGAGATTTTAATAACTGGTCTACAATCAAAAATCCCCTTGCTTCTGAAAATAATGGATACTGGTCTGTAGATGTTCCCCAAGTTCAAGAAGGTCAAAAGTACCGCTATGTAATTCAAAGTCCTTTCATACCTGCTAATACCGTATGGTGGCGTACCGATCCCTATTGCAAACATGTTCTTGATAATCAGGGCGCCGATGGTGTAATCGTCAAAGATCGGTTTGACTGGGGAAGCAATACCTTCAATATGCCACCCTGGAATGAATTGGTGATTTATGAACTGCATGTAGCTTCTTTTAATCGAACCCAAAACAAGCCTGGAGATTTCAGTTCAATTATCGAGAAACTAGGCATCTTAAAAGATTTAGGCATCAATGCTATTCAACTGATGCCGATTTTTGGTTTTCCAGGCGAATACTCTTTAGGCTATAACCCTGCTTTCCCCTTCGATATAGAAAGTAATTATGGTGAGCCTCGTGAGTTTAAAAACTTTGTCAAAAAAGCCCACGAATTTGGCATAGCTGTGATTCTCGATGTAGTTTACAACCATTTTGGTTCTGAAGAACTAGATTATTCTCTAAGGCGGTTTGATGGTTGGAATCAAAATAACGGAGATGGAATCTATTTCTACAATGACAGACGCGTGCAAACTGCTTTTGGCCCTCGCCCAGACTATGGCCGGGGTGAAGTCCGTCAATATATTCGCGATAACGCTCTGATGTGGCTAGAAGAATATCAAATAGACGGTTTGCGGTTTGATTCCACAGTCAACATTCGTAATATTGAAGGTAGAAACAACGATCCTGCAAATGATATTCCCGAAGGCTGGAGTTTGATGCAATGGATTAACAATGAAATAGATAGCAAGACGCCGTGGAAGATTACCATCGCCGAAGACTTGCAAAATAACGAATGGATCAACCGTACCACAGGAGTCGGCGGAGCCGGATTTGATTCTCAGTGGGGTAGTTTTTTTTACTATTCGATTTTTGAAGCGGTGGTGGCTCCCAGCGATAGTGCACGTAACATGTACAGCATTCGGGATGCAATTTTGCAAAGATTTGAAACCGATGCTTGGAAGCGAGTCATCTACAGCGAAAACCATGATGAAGTAGCCCAAATTAACCGCAAAGTCCGGCTGCCAGAAGCCATTTGGCGCGGCAGGGCAGATAGCTGGTTTGCCCGCAAACGCTCTACCTTAGCAGCGGCTCTCGTGTTTACATCTCCTGGAATTCCGATGATTTTTCAAGGTCAGGAATTTTTGGAATGGGGAAGTTGGAGTGATTCTGGAACATTAGATTGGAGCAAGAAAGATAGATTTAGCGGAATTTGGGATCTTTATCAATCACTAATTCGTTTACGCCGCAACTGGTATAACAACACCAGAGGTTTGCGGGGACAGCATGTGAATGTACATCATGTCAACAATAACGACAAAGTTATTGCCTTTCATCGTTGGGACAACGGCGGGGCAGGAGATGATGTAATTGTGATTGTGAATATGGGCGATCGCTCCTACGATAGCTATAGCTTGGGCTTTCCTCGCGGTGGCACTTGGTGGGTGAGGTTTAATAGTGATTGGAATGGCTACAGCGCCGATTTTGGCAATCATTCTGGTTACGATACCTTTGCACAACGCAGCGATCCCAACGATCCTGATGGTATGCCCTTCCGCGCCAATGTTGGCATTGGCCCTTACAGCGTCTTGATTCTCTCTCAATAAAACAGGAGTCACGTCGCTTTGCTCCGAATTCAAAATTCAAAATTCAAAATTCAAAATTAAAGACACCCATAAATAAATTTAGGGGCTTGTATCCTTTTTATTTTCGGTCAGAGTTCAGGAGCAGAGCCAAAGACGCTCCGCTTTGAGTCACAATTCAGCAGAACTTACGCAAAAACTCTCTGAAACTCTTATTTCTTTGCGTCCTTTGCGGTTTGTTTTTTCATGATTTTGTGTAAGTTTTGTTGAGAATTTGCCACTCTCCATTTTCAAAGAAAGGAATACAGTCATGAAAGCGATCGTTATGCATGAAAGAGGGGGTGCAGAAGTTCTGCGATACGAAACCTTTCCTACCCCAAAACCGATGGCCAATGAGGTTTTAGTAAAGGTTCATGCTGCTACAGTCAATCACACAGATATCTTTCACCGCTTAGGAGATTTTTTCATTCAAAAAGATTTGCCCCATATTTTGGGTATGGATGTCGCCGGGGAAATCGTGGAATTAGGTGCAGGGGTGACAGATTGGCAAATAGGCGATCGCATTGTTGCCACTTTTGAAGCCTTGGGAAGAGAAAGAAATGGTGCTTATGCTGAATACACCACCTTACCAACCAACCAACTACACCGCATTCCCGATGGACTGAGTTACATTGCAGCGGCCAGTATTGGTTTAGCTTTTACAACTGCTTGGATTGCTCTATTTTATAACGGTGCCCTCAAACAAGGTCAGCGAGTCGTCATCCATGCAGCATCCAGTGGAGTGGGAACCTCTGCGATTCAAATTGCTCGTTGGCAGAATGCTCAAGTAATTGCCATTAGCGATCCAGACAAGGCAGAGCGATTGTATCAATTAGGAGCCGATTTAGTCTTCGATCGCCATTCTCCTGATTTAGTCGAGCAAGTAATCAAAACAACCAACGGCCAAGGTGCCACCCCGATCCTTGATTTAGTGGGGCGTACAACATTGCAATCTTCCATCAGGATGTTGGCAAACAAAGGGCAGATTGTTTGTGCTGGCACCCTGAGCGGTGATTTAGCAGAAATTAATATCATGGATCTACTGATGAAAAATGCCAGCATTCACGGTTCATTTGCCGTGATTCAACCCCAAGATTTTGACCAAATTTTGCAACACTTTGCCGCTGGAATATTTCAACCCGTAATTGATTCCGTTTTGCCCCTAGAAGAAGCAAGTGCAGCCCACAAGCGAATTGAGGCTAAACAGGCATTTGGTAAAATTATCCTCGTGCCTACTCCAGAGCATCACGGATAAAACTTAATGATTTTTTCCGAAATAAGTAGTAAATTTTCCGGAAAAATTGAAGTTATTATTGTTTCCATAAACACCACTTTTTTGTATACTCCAGCAAAGCAAACTGGGATTGATTCCAGAAGCTAATTGCTGCGATTTTTTGTGACTTAATTTGGTCGATATAGCAGTTGAAGCATAGTTTAGGACATAAAGCGATCGTCAAATCCTGACGCCAAGAAACTTTCAATTCTGTTGCCTGTTGCCTATTCCCTATTCTGACTTTTCACGTCATGTGGAAAAGCTAACGCAAAACCTAACCCCCCAGCCCCCTTCCCTACTAGGGAAGGGGGAGAAATCAAAGCCTCTCTCCTTGCAGGGGAGAGGAATGGAAGCGGGGTTTTCCAGATACCGTGAAAAGTCAGATTCCCTATTCCCTGCTATACGTATCTACCAGGAGAAAAATTAATGGCTGTTGAAATCTTACAAACAGACGACCAATACGTACTTAACCACTGCACTAAATTTCTTGCCAGAGATAATAAAGATGCTCGTCATAACTTTGGGCAATTGAATGACGATGATCCACGTTCTCGTATTGCTGAACCTTGGCGATTTCCAATTATTGATAGTTACAGTGATGGCAAAGATTTTGCGAAAAGTTATTCCTCCAATGTTGTAACTTTCGTATATCAGCAACAAGGAACAACGTCACCAAAAGATGTTGCTGTAATTGGAACTTTTGCCAATCTTTTTGAGCCAATTCCCCTGAAGCCAGTTAACTTTCTCGGCGAACCTACAGGATATTATGCTCTATCAGTTGTGCTTCCAAAAGCACAAATTCACACCTATAAATTTATTGTTGATGGACAGGCAATTGTAGACCCCATAAATCCCCAACTTGCCCAGCAAGATAATGGTAAATTTTGGTCAAGGTTTTTCACTCAATTATGTACTGAACCATTGAGCTTTGAAGATTGGGAATTTGACATTGTAGCTCGATTAGTAGATCATATTTTGCCTTTCCGGACCGAGGAAGGGGAAAATTTTTTGAACCGTTACTACAATTTTCTGGGCAAACAAGATAAACAAGTGCAATATGCCTATGCTTATCGTCTAGATGAATCTGTAGGAGCAGCAAATTTTATTGACAATATTTTGGCCAGGGAAGAGAACCATCATTTAATTGATTACAAAATTTGCTTGGGTCAAATTAACCGGATCTTGAGACAGCGTAATCCTTACATTGAGCCAAGAGAAGTCTCTAAAGAGTTATACATCGACTTGTATAACGAAATGGCCAATAACCAAGTTAATGGTTGGAACATACAGGAATACCAAGAACCCCGTTTCTTCCTCCAATTACTACGTCGCCACACATTTACAGGTGCCTTTTCCCATCCCAAATATGGTGGCAATGTCGGAGGAACAGGCTGGGCTTATCTATCAGAAAGATATACAGATAGCACCGGCAAAACTCTATTTGATTGGCGTAGGGCGATAGAAGCACCCCTTGGACTTAACAGTGATTATCGGGGCTAATAAATTTCCGCAGGAGAAGATATATGCAAACCGAATTTGATGTAGTAATCGTTGGTAGCGGTGCTGGAGGTTCGCCCATTGCCTACACTTTAGCGAAGGCGGGCAAATCAGTGCTGATTTTGGAAAAAGGGCCACTATTTCGACCCCAGTATCAGAATCCTCAGGGTTTAAGTGACTTTAAGCGGGATGAATTGTTTGCTGATGGGCCAGAAAAGCGCATCCGCGTTCCCGGAGTTGCTAACCTCAACGAAGCCTTTTATTCTAGCCACGTTGAACCAGATATTAACGACGAGCCGCATATCTACCGCGATCCCGACGGCAAAGATCGAGCCACAATTGAAGGCTATACAGCCCAAGTGGTAGGTGGTGGTACTCAACTTTATGGTGGTGTTTCGCTGCGGTTCACCCCTACTGATTTACGTCTGCAAAGCTTTAATGCTGGACGTAGAGATTTGAAGAATGACCCAAATGGCGATGTGCAGCGAGAAGCCCGTGATTGGGCTGTCAGTTACGAAGAATTAGAACCTTATTATGTGAAGGCTGAATACCTTGTGGGTCTTAACGGCACCGCAGATAACCAACTCAAGCCTTTTAGTAAAGATAGCTATCAACCCCCCCTAGAACCCAACCCAATTAGCAACTATGCCAAGTCGGGTATGGAAAAACTGGCTCAACAACTAGGTCAGCAAACTAAGCCCTACCGCACACCACTAGCGGTGATTACCCGCGACCATCAACCCAGCGGGCGCAAAGTACCCACAGATCCCGAAACACTGAAAACTAGTTACGTCAACCGTTTCGGCTGTCCTTTGGGTGTTAAATCGAATACTTGGGTATCTTTACTCAGCCCGATCGCTAATCTACCAAACTTTGAAATTCGCACGAACTGTGTAGTTACCCATCTGGAAACTGAAGGGTCAAAAATCAGCCGAGTTGTCTACCGCGACCCGAATGGCAAAACTCGGTTTGTTCAAGGCAAGTTAGTAATCATAGCTTGTTCTGCCATTGAATCAGTTCGGTTGTTGAAGATCTCAGCCCAGCTGAGTCCCGAATTCAATAAACGCATCAACCAAAATGACTTACTGGGTAAATATTTCCTTACCCACTGTTTTGGAGGTGCTAGTGCCCTCATGCCCACTCGTAGTGATAAGTCCTTAGCTCTGGATGCTGATTGGGCAACCGACATTTGCGCCACTGACGACTTTCTTAAAAGCAGAGGACTTTGGGCAGGTGGAGCAATCTACAACAATACTTCCGATCAAGCCTTGCCCATCTCCCTGGGACGTACCCACGGTAGTCGAGATTTAGATACCCTCTGGAAAGGTTTTATTGAAGATACCAGCTTAGCAGCTCAAGGGTTGACAGACTTTTTAGACAATAACTTCGGTAGGGGTTTATCAGTCAGCTTTATGGCCAATCAAGTACCCCTAAAAACCAATCGCATTGAACTTCATCCCAATATTAAAGATAAGTGGGGTCGTCCTGTGGCTTACATCATCAAAGAATGGCACAGCCACGATAGGTATTTGATGGACACCTTGGCGCAAATGTGCGGCGATGTTTTGAAACTGGGCGGTACTTCAATTCCAGGGGAATTCAAATTTGAATTTCAAGGTCAAGGTGGCGTCTACCAAGCTGAGAATGCCTTGGCACGCATCGCTAACCACATTCTTGGGGGGGCAAGGTTCGGTACTGACCGCAAAGACTCGGTACTAGACCGGGATTGCAAAGCTTGGGACTTTGATAACCTCTACGTCACCGATGGCTCATTTATGCCGACTTCCGGAGGCGCCAACCCCACTTTGACAATTCAGGCCAATTCTTTTCGGGTAGCTGACGAATTACTTAAGAGGCTTTAACTTTATGGATCCAGCATTTAACGATATTCAAAGTAATCCGTGGAACGAGATTTTTAAAATCGTCTTCTTTCCCGATCGCATTTACCATGCTGAATACCTCAACGCTACCCGCAGCCCCCGCTACCGTTACAATGTGCGGGAAGTTCGCAGCTATTTAGGGATCAATGCCCTCAAGGGAGAAGTATATCTCGATGGAAAGTTTCTCAGTAATTTTCTGCGGCTGGAATACAGATCCGGTCGTTTAGTAGAGCAGGTACGCGAGAAAAAGCGATTGCTCAACAGCAGTGTGATTGCCTGGGTGAGGCTGTTACCAGAAGATGAAAGTAAGAAAGCAGAAGGTAGGGTAAAGCTGAATTATTGCCCGTGGATTGATGCTTACGAGGTGGAGATTTGGGAAACCCTAGAACCGCCCGCTACAAGTTACCACGATTTTAAAGTTTTAGATCAGATGGGGCGCAATGGGGCAATTACGCGAGTAAAAGCATTTAACCCCGCTTTACGAGATATAAAAGCATTAAAACAGATAGAATTGGCGTTTCGCGAGAACGATCGCAATTTACCCACTGGCTACCAAATTAGTGACGCTGATGCATGTTGGGATAATGACTATTCGCGATCGCACCAAGAACCCCGCACCCAAGACCCCAGTTCCCCACAAAATACAGTTGACGATCAAAACTACCTAATCAACTTCCAACGCGGTTGGTTCCTACAAGCACCAGACATTCAGCCTGTGCGCTATCGGAATGCGATGATGGATGACGACAATCCCGACAGGGCAAACGACAACATTATCGATATGCGCTGGATTGTCCAACGGGAACTAGGTGGTTCCACGATCTTCTTTCACGAAGTGACAATTCCTCCTGGCAAAGTCGAAGGAACTCACCAACATATAGGCACCGAAGAATTGTATTACATCACAGAGGGAGAAGGCATTGCCTATATGCGTGTCGGCGACGATCCCGCAACAGACAAATACCCGACTGTAGAACGTCAAGTGATGGGATTGGGGAAACGCGAATTTAAAGAACTCCCAGTGAAATCGGGTAGCGTCATTTTTACCAAGAGTGGTGGGATGCATGGGATTCGTAACCCCGGTACAGAACCACTGAAATTCGTTGCTTTCTTGTATCACACAATTTAACGAATTTTAGATTTTAAATTTTGGATGGAAATTCAAAACTTAAAATCTGAAAAAGTTTGTTCGCCTAGTGTCTTGTAGAAAGGCGTTGAAATTATACCAATTTCATTAAATATCTGAACATATCCTTGGGTGAAGACGCGAAGAATCGCGTTTCTAAAAATGGGCTATTTGTCAGATGATTTTTTCAAATTGGTATTATTTACGGAACAAATTCAAAATCTAAAATTTTTGACTCAAGCCCCTACTTTCAGATATGGGGTAAATCGAAAATCCAAAATTGTTGGACTAATTTTTGCCATGTTTATTCTTCATTCTGACAGTGTTTTTCAAGTCGATTCCAAATCCCCGCCCGACTATAATCGGGGTAATCCGCTGCTGAAGTTGCTGAATTTTCTCGAACGGGCACAATTAGCAGCTGAACGTGAATTCTATCCGACTGGGCAGTTGCAGTACTTATTTCCCTATGAATCCCTGGTTTTATATGGGCCTCAGGGTGGTGATGCGAATATTCTTGACCCCACTCAACAGGATAATAAAACAGATTTCCAAAAGCAAAATGTCAAGGATTTTGTTAGTACTGACACCTTTTTGATTCGGGGTTTGGTGAATGTAGGAAACTGGACAGGGCCATTTTTGCGAGTTTCTTACCGGGGCGGCCCTGATAGTAAGTTATCTGTGGCTGCTAACCATAAATTGGGGGAAAAAATTAAACTCTGGATTAAAGTCGCAGGTGTAGCAACTCCAGCATTGGTTTTTGTGCCGTATAATCCATTGAGCGATCGCTATGAAGTTGAGTTTTGGGGCTACCCAGGTAACGATCTGCGAAGCCAGCTAGACGATAAAGGACGCAATGCCCTAGATCGCGGAGAACTCCAGGTACGAAATGATTTAGTACATGGCAGCACCGCAGACTTCAACCGCGAAGCATTAAACGATCGCTATATGGTGGATGTTGCCCCCACAAACACCATGCATCCTATATTACCCCTGCATGTGGAATTAGCCTGGGCAGACTTTAGTGAAAAAATTTGGGATTCCCAAAATGGGGCAAACTACCAATACGAATTCAACATGGTTCTGCGGGGATGGGATAACTTTTTGGGAACAGGTATTAGTCCTAACCCTCATGGTGGTATCGGCTTCTTGGAGTATCGCAATTTAATGTCCAATTATGGACGCTACTCTAGTAAACCCGAATTAGGACGCCAATTAGAATCATGGAATTTCAACGCCTTTGGTACTAAAAATCATGGCAACGGCTTTGAAAGATTTTTTGCTGTAGATTACATGGATTTGCACGTCCTCAATCCTAGTTGTGGCATTGGTTTACATCGCCATCGCGATAACCAAGAAGTCTTTTTGATGATGGATGGTCAAGGTTTTATGGTAGTCGGTGACTGGTGTAAAATGCCAGAGCGAGAACGTTGCTTTGAAATTCGGACACTACAAGCCGGACACTTTGCCATGCTCAAAGGTGGTAATCTCCACGCTTTAATGAATGCTACAGATCAACAAGTTTCTCTGTTTATGTTTGGGGGATATGATTAATCCAAATTTGAGATTGTAACTACAGAAATCCCAAATAAGTTGTGAGTAAAAAATCATCATAACGAACCACAGACAAAGCAGCCAAAAGTATGAGCGGGGGTTACTTTTGCTCGTAACTTTTCAACACGAGGATACAGAGAAGATGAGGAGTTTTAGATTTCAATAACTGAATTTTATTACTTCTTTGTGCAACGCTGGAATATTGGATACAGCGATTTTCATTTGAATAAGTATATGGTGGGGTAGCATAGCTATGCTACCCCATCTGTCTCAAACTTGGCTGAACTTACGAGAGTCGAGTTCATCAGACAGTTCTTTAATTTCTGGTTCAACCACCGTCAAATGTTGCTCTAAAATTGCCAGATTACGAATATTGGATTTATAAAAGGCATCAAATAAATCACCCACAAAAGGCACAGTACCCACTACTGTTTCCAAACCAACATTAAAAATCATTTTGGTTAAATCTTGGCGTGGGATGCCGAAGCGGGTAGCTAAAAATATGATGTAAGCCGAAAACGCTGTACTGATTAAATCACCAGCACCTGGAACTAAACCGATAATGGGGTCTATTCCAATGCGAAAACCTGTCAAAGGGATACGTATAGATGTATCCATCAAGCGGCTGAGTTTGCGGATACGATTTAGAGTAGCAAGGCGTTTGGCAGCGTCCATAACTTACGATAATTTGCACTACTCTTAATTTGCACTATTTTTAATTATTCGTCTTGTACCGTTAGAAATAATATTATGTCCGGTAAAAGGCTTATTATTTAGAGTGACAAAGGGACATAGCCAAGCAGAGAAATTTTATTCCCTCAGAATTAAAAGCTACAAGCTATGTAGAGATTTTCGCAGATTAGCACAGAGAATTAATGATTACTCTGGGTTATTTTGCATTAAAAAACAGTACAAGTCCTGTACGCTGGAATTTCAAGCTTTCTGATGTCACAGTTAAGCTAAGGCGCGTCGAAATTGCACATTTTTCGTTAAACACTGTCAATTGTCCTTAGTCATAAGTCATTTGTGTTTACAAAGAACAAAAGGCTAATGACTAAGGACAATATTCACGAGTAAATGAGCAATTCAAATCCGTAACAGCTTAGCAACAATTAGAGTTTGCATCAGAAGTTTAGTATGACAAAGGCATTCCCAAGTGTATCGAGGCGCTTGAAGAGTAGAGTAATCAAGTTGTTTAAGATGGGAATCTTCCTTATAACCCGTTTTATAGCAAACTGGAAACGCTATTTTTTAGGCGACACCGTTGATGTTCGCCCCTCCCCCTCTTTGGAAATTCGTTCTCCTTCCTTGGCTGGCCCGGCTCTGAGCTTGGGTGGCGGAGGTCCAGATGTCGATGACGCTATCCAATGGATGATTCACGAAGTTAGGGGAGGTAGTAACTCAGCCACCAAAGTCAACGTAGTCGTTATCCGCACCTATGGTAATCACGATTACAATCGCCTAATTTCTGCCATGAAAGGCGTAAACTCAG
The DNA here is from genome assembly GCF_963920935.1 of Nostoc sp. CCY 9925. Lineage (NCBI taxonomy): Bacteria > Bacillati > Cyanobacteriota > Cyanophyceae > Nostocales > Nostocaceae > Nostoc > Nostoc sp. CCY 9925. Next base: position 73,203 of record NZ_CAWUDO010000008.1, read on the forward strand.
TAGAAACTTTGATTGTTAGCAATCGGCAAGAAGCAAACAAAGCTGAGATTTTTGAAAAAGTCAGAAATGCTGATGTGATTTTCTTTGCTGGCGGCGACCAATGTCAATATGTTCGCAGTTGGAAAGATACCAAGCTGGAGGCTGCTGTGAAGTCAGTTTACCTGAAGGGAGGTGGTATTGGTGGCACCAGTGCAGGTGCAATGATTCAAAGTGAGTATGTCTACGATGCTTGTGCTTCTTCGGAAAAAGGCATTGAAACTAGAGATGCCCTCGAAGATCCTTATCGAGACATTACTTTTACTTACAATTTTTTGAACTGGGGTTATTTGAAAGGAACCATCGTAGATACACACTTCGACAGGCGAGAAAGAATGGGTCGAATTATGGCTTTTATTGCCCGTCAAATTAAGGATGGTGTATCTAGTAGTGTTTTGGGTATTGCAGTGAGTGAAAGTACATCAGTTGTTGTGGATAAATATGGTCTGGTGAAAGTTATAGGTAGGGGTGCAGCATACTTTGTACTAGGCGATCATATGCCTGAAGTATGCGAAGCGCGATCGCCTTTGACATTTTCCAACTACAAAATTTGGAGAGTTCCCCGCGGCGACACCTTCAACTTAAGAAACAGACCAACTTCTGGATACTATCTCCGGAGTGTTAAAAGGGGACGGATTGATTCAAATCCTTATTGAATGGGCATGGGGCATTGGGCAAAGGGGAAGGGGTAAGGGGGAAAGGGAAAAGATTAAATTTATTCCTTTTCCCTTTTCCCTTTAACCTTTTCCCCTGCCCCTCCGCCTCCTACCAGGGAAGCACGCCATTCTCGTCAAAAAAGCCTCCGGTAGAACCATCATCAGGGAGGGTAGCAAGTCTGACTGCTGCTGTGGCTCCCTGTTCGACGGTGCGGGAACCTTGATGTTGATTAATGTCGGTTGCTGTGAAACCAGGGTCGGCAGCATTGACTTTTATCGGGGTATCTTTCAACTCAGCAGCAAACAAAACTGTGAGGGCGTTTACTGCTGTTTTTGATGAGTTATAAGCAAGAAGCTTCATATTAGCGAACTCATAACTTGGGTCTAAGTTTAGAGTTAGAGAACCTAAACCACTGGATATATTCACTATTCGCCCTGCTGTTGACTTCTTCAAAAGTGGCAACAGGGCTTTTGTAACTGCAAATACTCCGAAGACGTTTGTCTCATAAGTGTGTCGCAGTGTTTGAATATCAACTTGACTGGGTGGAAGGCGATCGCCATCACTTAGTATCCCAGCATTATTAACCAAAATGTCAAGTTTTCCGAATTCGCTCTCGATTTGTTCAACTGTAGAGTCGATTGTTTTTTGGTCTACTACATCTAGTTGAATTGCTTTGGCGTGGATATCGTTTAAACGAAGTTTGTTCGCCGCTTCTTCACCACGTCCGATATCCCTAGCACCAACAAGCACACTAGCACCTCTAGAACCTAGTTGACGTGCAATTTCATAGCCAATACCTTTATTTGCACCTGTAATGAGTGCAATTTTGCCTTTTAAATCTTCTAACATATTATTCTCTGTATTTAGCTGACAACTGCTAGTATTTTCAAGCCACTATAGTGTATATGTAGTATGTTATCAACACAATATTTAGAATTTAGTAATGCTACATAAGTGTGATTAGCTGTGCTGTTTATACTAGTAGTCATTCACACCTGAGATAGCGGTTAAGACAATATTGGCAGCCTACACTACGAATTGACTCAAAAATTTTTGGAGAAAAGTAGATATGCAAACCAAACAGCTTGGCAATTCAGAGCTTCACATTACTCCAATTGGCTTTGGTGCTTGGGCGATCGGTGGAGGTGACTGGGCTTTTGGTTGGGGAGCGCAGGACGACGAAGAATCGATCGCAGCCATCAATCGCGCTCTTGACCTCGGCGTCAATTGGATTGACACCGCAGCTATCTATGGTCTGGGACATTCGGAGGAGGTTGTTGCTCAGGCACTCAAAGGTCGATCTAATCGCCCTTACATTTTTACTAAATGCTCGCTGATCTGGGATGAAAAGGGCAAAATTGGTAACAGCCTCAAGGCTGATTCTATACGGCGGGAAGTTGAAGCCAGTCTGCGCCGACTGGATATTGAAACCATTGACCTTTACCAAATCCATTGGCCGAACCCAGATCCAGAAATTGAAGAAGGGTGGACAACTCTCGCCAAGCTAAAAGATGAAGGTAAAGTTCGCTATATCGGGGTTTCAAACTTTAATGTCCAACAGTTACAACGTGCCCAGAACATTGCGCCAGTCACTTCATTGCAACCGCCTTATTCACTAGTCAAACCTAATGTTGGAAACGAGATTTTGCCTTTCTGCAAAGAAAACAACATCGGCGTAATTGTCTATTCACCAATGCAATCTGGCTTGCTTACAGGAAAAATGACACCTGAACGTGTAGCCAATTTCCCGGATGATGATTGGCGCAAGAACAGCAGTGAATTCCAACAACCGCGTCTATCTCGCAATCTGAAGCTGGTGGAAGTCTTGCAAAAAATTGGTGAAAAACACGGACGTTCCCCTGGTGAAGTGGCGATCGCTTGGACTTTAAATAATCCGGCGGTGACTGCGGCGATCGTTGGCGGACGCAATCCCCAACAAGTAGAAGGAATCATCGGTGCTGGAGATTTTCGCCTCAATCAGCAGGAATTAGATGAGATTGAAACTTTCATCCGCGAAAATCCGTAGAAGGGACTGGGGCATGGGACATTGCGAGTTTAACTGTTGGCCGAGAAGTATTATTCGCCCCTATGCCCTTTATCCCTATTTCTGACTTTCTGGAAATCTGTATTATCCAAATCGCGTATCTGGGATCGATACTACGATCGGTTATCCCTCAGTTGTGCGATCGCAGACTGTATCGCTGTAGATAATATACCTTGTGGAAAAGCAGACACAATTTGCTGTTCTTGTTGAATTATAGATTGCTTTAAAATCAAATCCTTCTGTGCCTCAGCTAAAATCATCTGCTGCACAAGTTCTGCCTGCATCTCTACATCTGTGGCAACACTCTCACGTTGGAGTTTTGCTAAGAAATTATCTAATACAGCTGTGGCTTGTCCTGAATCAGCACTATTGGCAACAATACTGCGTACTTGTGCAGCTGCTTCGCCATACTCAATTTGTCCAGAGCCAGCTAGATTAGTAATATTACTGCCAGAAAGAAAGAAGTTATTACTATTACCAAGTGGTTGCCTACTAAAACCTTCTAAAGCTTTGGCTTGATCTGCAACAGCTTTTGCTTGTACTTTAACAATTCCTAATATTTCACGTTTCTCCTGCTCTAGTTGATAAACCTGCTGTTCTTTAGCAACTAATTGACGCTTTATTTCTTCAACTGTAGCATTCAGGCTATGTTCTACTTCTTGTTTAGGATAAGCCTGATTATAAGTAACTTTGACAACCCAAACATCTCCTCGTTTCTCTACACCTTTAAGCTGTAGTTCCAATTGTTCATCTTCCGTTTGAAGTTTAATTAAACTGTATAATGCAGCCTGCCAGTTTTCCCCCTCCTTAAAAATGATCTCAATAACATTTTCCACTTCCTGATACAAAGATTCAAATTCTCTTGGTTCAAAGTTGCGGTTTACGGGAAAGCGATCGCTTAATTCCCCATCCTCATCTAATCGACGATAAACAAAATCACACTTAACATTTGTAAAACAAGTTTGACTATTAACACTCCAATCTTCTATACAAATTCCTGTTAAATCTGCACCTGTAAAATCAACTCCGATAACTTGAGTACGGACAAAAATACTTCCACGCAAGTCTGCACTTTGCATATCTGCACCACTCAAATCGCTATCTGTAAAATTAAATCGCCTCATCTCGGCATTTTGTAAAAATGCTCCACGTAGGTTCAAGTTGCTAAAGTCTCTATCATTTGCATAATCTTGAGATTTAGTTAAAAGTTTTTGGACTTTAGGAATTTCTAAATCAATATACCGACTATCAATTCGCGCTCTTTCCAATCCTTGGGCATCTTGAAAGCAAGTACGGTAAAGCTTTCGCGCTCTTAGATCGCTATTCGGCAATTTTGCATTTTTAAAGTTGACATGACTTAAATCTAGTCCATAAAAAGATGTACCACGCCAAGAACCAATGATTAAAGCCCACGAACGCAGTTGATCTGGATGTTTCCAAGGTAAACCCCGAAAATGATTAGTTAACCAACTACTTAGTATCAGAAATAAAGCATACAAGACACCACTAAAAATTAAACCGATATTTACATCAGCTGGAATTAATAAATCTTTAAACTCTGATACTGGCGATTGTACCTCACCTGCTATTCCAATAACTGAGCCAGTTATTGCTCCAGTCACTATCGTAAAGAGACTCAAATATTGAACAACTAGTAAAGAGGAAGTTAAAATTAACTTTGTTAAGGCGATAATAAAACGTAATAAAAAGAAATTGACAATTGTCACAGTCAAGAAAAACACAATTATGACTGGAGATGCAATAAAAAAAAGGGGCTGAAGCTCTAAAAAACCTGATTTTTGTAACAGTCCAGGAATTACTATTACTGTAAATAAACTGATAATTACTGTTACAAAACTTTTTTTTAAATTACCAAAAATATATGTTGTCACCCAGGCAACTACAAGTAGTATCATTGATAAATATTCTAAACGAGCTTTTTTGCCAACAAAAACTTGTAAGCTCGTAACTCCACCTGTATAACCAACAAAAATGCCAATTATGAAGCATGATATTAAAATCAATAAAATTAAAATAAATTTTGTAATGTTTTTTTGACCAGCAACCTTATTGATTAGGTTAAATACTAAGTTTTCTTGATTAAAAACAATGCCACGTATATCACTATTCATGTATCTATTAAATTAAATGTTGGGTAACTTTATGATAAATAAAAGTACAGAATTAAACAACAATAATAACAAAGATAATCATCCCACAGACACTTGGATAAATGAAATAGGGATACCGTTGGGGCCATTAATTTTATCAAATGTTGGAGACGTACAACAAGGCATTACATGGGAAGAAGAACCTGAGAAAGAAAAAAAGCGGCAAACTCGATTTCTAGAAATAATCAAGGAAAGAATGCACTCTGTTCAACCTTTTTTAATTTCTGCATTGACAGATGCGCCTGATTTCTTACCTACTTCATTTTTACCAATAGGAGAAAAAACAAGTTTAGCAGTTTGTCGAATCAGGAGAAATTTTTCACTCAACGAATTTAAAGATTTTCTGGGAATAATTGAAAGTCATAATAGTTCTCTTTTTGCCAACCAAAGTAACATAGAAGAAATTTTTTCTATTCCCAAGACAGTATCTAATGAGCTTTTTAAGAATTATCATCCAGAAAATAATGCTTTAACTTTTTTAAAGGAAAACATCAATAATATTTTTTTATCTCAGTTTAACCCTATTGCTTGGGGAACTGGATTTCTTGTAGGTGGAAATTACTTATTAACTAATAACCATGTAATTTCAAGTTCAAATATCGCTAAACAATGCATAGCACAATTTAATTACATAGAGGATAACTTTGCAACTGCCGAACGATTAATAGATTATAAATTAGAACCAGAAAGTCTATTTATTTCTAATCCAAATTTAGATTATACACTTGTTCAGTTGAAAACTAATAGCTTTACTAAGCATCCTGGATACTCATTTGGCTGGATTCAACTGATAGAGGATGATAATAATATACTTCCTGGCTTTACTTTAAATGAATCTGAATTAACACAAATTAGAGAAGAAAAATTTACAGATAAGCAACTTCAATATATAGGATTTCAAGAAAAAGAAGGAAAAATATCTGGAGATATGGTTTTGATAGTTCAACATCCAAAAGGAATGTATAAAAAAATTGTATTGCATAATAATAAAATTATAGATGATGGAATTTACAAAAACTTTTTAAGATATACATTAGACTCTGATTATGGCTCTTCTGGTAGTCCTGTATTTAATAAGAATTGGGAATTAGTAGCATTACATCATGCACATAAACAAAGTTTACAACAAGGTATTAGAATCTATCGAATTATTGAAGATTTAAAAATAAAAAGTTTTGCCGATTCTAAATTAAGAAGCTTTATTCAAGACTATGTTGTTACTGCGGAACAACTAAATAATCCTCCTCTGCCATCTGCACTTGAATTAGATGGAGTAAATGACTATGTACTTTTAGAAAACTTTCAACATGTAGGGTCTATTGAAGAATTTAGTATAGAAGCGTGGATTTGTCCTTACTCGAATGAAGTAGAAACTACTGTCTTCAGTAAATTTTATCAAAGTAAACGTGATGACAAAATTGCAACACTTGGTTACGACAGCTTGCGTGTTTATATAACAACTGACGGTAAAATCGTTTTATCTCGTAAAATGCATACCCTTCCTACTCTACCTCTAGAGTTACCAAAAGAACCAGAAAGTAAACAAGAGGTACTTCTCAATCTACAAAGAATTCTCCAGATTTTATGGAGACCACAAGACAATACAAACTATGATGTTAAGTTGAGTGGTGAAGAAGATGAATTAACCAAAAAAGCTATACAAGAATTTAAATCTGATTACTTAATTCCAAATACAAATACAGAGATAAGTCCTCAACTTCTAGATAATTTGAATTCGCAAATTACTTTTATAAATTTATATGACTTAAACTATGATGATATCGATGCTAGTAACGAACAGAATCTGAGAATGCGTATTGATAAAAAACCTAGTAAAGGAGAAATAGTTAAAGGACTTCAAAATATCTTAATAAATTTAGAATACGAATGTGAAGTTAATGGTGAATTCGATGAAAAAACTAAAAATGCAGTCAAAAGCTTTCAAGAAGAGTGTGGATTAGAAAAGGATGGAGTATTCGGACCGCTAACTCAAAAGATACTGACTAATATTCAATCTTTTGATGTTAAAACTCAAGCGAATGTTATAAAAATTGGACAATTCAATCATATCTCTATAACTTATACCAATAAATCAATATGTATCTATGTAGATGGCGAAAATTGTGAATCAGAAATAAGCTCAGAGATGTCGATACATAATATTAAAAAACTAAAAGATAAAAGTAGGTTAACTCAAATAGGTATAGATAGCGACCAAGGGAGTCCATTAATAATAGGTGCTTACTCTAGAAAAAATCTTTCTATTTCCAATTATTTTTCATCTAAAGAAGGAAACTTAGCACTAAAAGAAGGATACTTATCGAGTTTCTTTCGAGGAGCGATCGCAGAAGTCCGTTTATGGAACAAAGCCCTTTCTTGTGAAGATGTTCAAAAAAATATGTCACGACGGTTAACAGGAAAGGAACCAGGACTAATTGGTTACTGGCGATTTGAAGAAGGCGAAGGGGACAAAGTACATAACCTAGCGTTTAAACAGAATATAGATTCTTCATCACAAGTTTATAGGATAACTCAACAGAGTGAAGAGGAGAAAATTTCTTCGAGTGAAGAGAAAGTAATTCAGCAAAGTCAAGAAAAATGGTTAATTCAATCGAACTTTCCTTGTTTACCATTAGCGTATGCACTCAAATTTGATAGCAAAGACGATCGCGTTGATTGTGGTAATGATACAGGCTTAAGTATTAAAGATGGGATTACAATCGAAGCGTGGATACAACATATTTATGGAAATGGGTTAGTTTCTGGTAGAGAAGATGTCAATCGTGGTTACTCTCTTGCTTGGGTTAATGGCAGAATTCGTGTAGAGTTGAAAAATGAACCAAATTTTTCTCTAGTAGAAACCCAAGAAATAGCTCCGAGCGATCGCAGATGGCATCATATTGCATTTACTTGGGGAAAAATAGTAGGAGAAAATCGTATATCTCAGGAAGAAATTGAAATATATATCGATGGGCTACGGCAAAATTGTGTAGTTTTAAAAGGAGAACCAAAAAGTGTTTTAATAGGAGGACAATATAAAACTTGGGGTTTCTTTAAATCTCTAATTGGCGAACCGAATGAAAAACTTTATATTGGTGGCAGTAATCTGCAAGAACAAGATAGTTACTTTAATGGATTTATTGCAGAAGTTCGTCTTTGGAAAGTAGCGCGAACTCAAGATCAAATTCAGACTAATATGTATCGACGTTTGCAAGTTCATCAAAAAGACAATGCAGAGGGACTAGTCGGTTATTGGCGATTAGATAACCTAGATGAGGAAAATCGGAATGTAAGTAATCTTGCGCCCGTTGGAAAAGCTGGTAAACATCATAGCAATATCCCTCAACCGTCTGTAGAAATTGAGAGTGCAAATACACAAGCAGATCGATAAATTAGTTAAGTTACTTCTCTATGTTTTTAGCTTGACTTTTTCTCTAAAATAGGAGTCAAGTGTTCTGCGATTCCCGCCATGCGGATGGTGCTACACCCGAATTTGTAAGCAAACTCAACGGGCTTTCCAGCACCCAAAGCATCATAGAAACCTACAGCAAATTCAATAGCAGCCTTGTCACCGATCGCTTTGTTCATGCCAATTACATAAGGAACGTGGCAAGAAATCGCCTTTGCTTGAATTTTCGAGTAACAAGCATTTAAAATAACACATTCAACCTGTTCAGAAAACAATTCAAACAAGCCTGCCAAAGCATCTCCGTTTACAAACTTGATATTTCCGGTTTCATCTTCCAGTACTAAACCTTCTTCTCCTCCACCATGTCCAGAAAAATGGACAATCTGGGGACTAAAGTCTAGCATAGCTCGTTGGACATCCCTACTACGCACAGCCCATCTCTGCTCTAGCAAAAAGCGATCGCGCAGTTTAGATCTTTGTAATCCAGCGTCTATTTCTCGCACTTCTTCTTGCAACCTATGTTGGGATGTTTCTTTGGGATTAGCGGCTAAGAAAAGAATGGTTTTTACCGCAGATATTCTACTTGAATTTGATTCAGAGATAGTCTGCTGATTAATAACTTGAGCGTTCTGGTTCTGTGCTTTAGGAATTGCTTCATTGTAATGGATCGAACCGGAGCTAGTCAGGTTTGTAATTGAACTACCTGAAATATTGAAGGTATTGTGTGTTGAAGACGGATCTGATTGAGACATAACAATTTAGAACTAATCTTAAAAGTGAAACAAGGGTAAATCAAGGGTTTCCGCAATTATTTTTAGATAACTTTACAACGTGTCTTGCCCCTGCTTCAGCTAGGCTATATCTACGCTAATCTATCTAATCCCCACTCCCCACAACCACAAAAGCAGAATTACGCAAACTTTGAATCGTGGCGATCGCATGTTTCGCTACAATATCAATTTCTTCTTGTGTATTAAATCTGCCAATACCAAATCGTACCGATGCGTAAGCAAGCTTTTGGGAATGCCCTAGTGCTGTGAGAACATGGGAGGGTGCGGTGGTTGTCGAGGAGCAAGCAGAACCAGAAGAAACTGCCATTACAGGCTGCAATCCTAGCAAAAGTGCGGCACCATCCACCCCCTCAACGCTGATATTCAAGTTTCCGGCTAATCGCGCTTGGGGATGTCCGTTGAGATGAACTTCTGAAAGTTGCGAAAGTTGTTCCCACAATCTTTGTCTGAGTTCGGTGAGACGTTGGGTTTCCGTGGCTTGTTCTGTCAAAGCGATTTCTACAGCTTTGCCGAAGCCAACGATTTGCGGTGTATACAATGTACCAGAACGCATTCCCCGCTCGTGTCCGCCTCCGTGTTGCTGTGGAGCTAGTTGTACTCTGGGGTTGCGCCTGCGGACGTATAAGGCTCCGATGCCCTTTGGCCCGTATACTTTATGTGCAGTGAGAGACATTAAGTCAATTTTCATTCCTTGCACATCCAAGGGAATTTTACCAATAGCTTGGGCAGCATCGGTGTGAAAAATGATTTGGCGATCGCGGCACATTTCCCCAATTTCTGCCAATGGTTGCAACACACCAATTTCGTTATTTGCAGCCATCACCGATACTAAAATTGTCTCTGGACGGAAAGCTTTTTCTAGCTCAGTTAAATCAATTAATCCATCTTTTTTAACTGGCAAAATAGTAATTTCAAAACCCAGAGTTTTTAGATAATTACAAGGGTCAAGAACTGCGCTATGTTCAGTAGCAACAGTAATAATATGCTGACCTTTTTTAAAATAAGCTTCCGCAACACCTTTAATAGCTAAATTATTTGCTTCTGTCGCACCGCTGGTAAAAACAATTTCTTCAGGAGTGGCGTTAATCGCTGCTGCTAAAATTTCTCGTGTTTGTTTAACAGCTGCTTCCGCTTCCCAACCGTAAATATGACTAATACTGGCTGCGTTGCCAAAGTGTTCTGTAAAATAAGGAAGCATCGCTGCTAATACCCGTTCGTCTACAGGTGTGGTAGCGTGGCAATCAAGATAGATAGGGCGAATAGACATAAATTAACTCAAAATTTTGCTCAAATTTTTTAATATACTTAGAACCTGATACAATTCGTTTTTTCTCCTCAACAGCGAAAATTCATCAGACAAAGCATACTTTAGTGTATTTTGTTTAGTCAGTTTTACAAAAATAAAATGACTACCATTTGTTACTAACCCAAAAGTAGGTTTGTCTTGGCTAGGATTAGTCAGCATATAAACAAGTGCTTGAGGTACAGCTTCTAAAAGAGAAAAGCTAGACCTTTTAGATTCAATTACTAACACCCAGAATTTTTCTTGAATAACTAAAATCTCAATTCTACCTCGAATAATTTCTTCTTCATCTTCCGCAGAAATTTCTATTGATTGTTCGCCTCTTATATAAAAAGGCTCGTCATAAAAACCAGCTAAGCTGAGCAAAGGAGATAAAACTACTAATTTTACCGTTTCTTCTGACAAAGGAGGATGTTTAACTAAACGCAGAAAATGAAGTTTTACTTTGTCTAGTTCTTGTTTTTCTGAATCTGTAATTTCTGGTAAAGTTTCAAACCATTCTCTGAAGAATGCGTCATCTTCAGCTAGCTGTAGACTAAACTTTTCCTCTAAATAGGCAAGCCCGACATTTTGTGCTTGGATAAATTGAACCATAATTTATTTAAAATATGCAATATATATATTATGACTTTGTTCTCTTTTTAACTAAGATAAAAACAAGAAAGATAATTAAATTAAAATTTGGCCTAATTTTTTTAAGATACTTAAAACTTTGTATAATTCGTTTTCACGTCTATATAAAGTAAACCTTTCAGATAATGCATACATCGGTTTATCTTTTTGAATCAATTTTATAAATTGAAAATCCTCTCCATTAAGTACCAATAAATATACAGGATAATTAGGCTGAGGATTCGCCAACATATAAGTTAATGCTTGAGGAATTGCCTTTGCCAAAGAAAAACTAGATCTTTTAGATTCAATTACAAGTAACCATAACTTATCCTGTAGAACAAGAACATCAATTCTACCTTTGATAATTTCTTGAGTTTCTTCAGTACTTTCGCGATCGCTAATAATTTCTTCGCTAATTTCTATGCTTTCTTCTGTTGCAATATAAAAAGGAGGAAGATAAAAATCGGCTAAATCAAGCAGGGGAGACAATACCACTAATTTTACTGCACCTTCCAAAAGAGGAGCGTTTTCTAAAACATTGAGATAGTTAGTTTTAACTCGGTCTAAGTATTGCTTTTCCAATTCGGAAATTTCAGGGAAATTATTAACCCACTCTGTAAAAAACTGCTCGTCTTCAGACTGTTGTAAAGCAAATTTTTTCTTTAAGTAAGCAAGAGTGACATTTTGAGCTTGAATAACTTGAACCATAGTTCATGCAACTGGATATACTACTATAGCAATCCTAAATCATTTGTCAAAATAACATATCTCTTTCTTCTTTCTTCCCTTTGCGTACTTTGTCTTGAAAAGTTCCGAGCGCCGGAAGCCGGCGCTCAGACTTTTCGCTGCGTACTTTGCGGTAGCCTGCGGCAAGCCGCTCCGCGTCTACGTTTCCTTCTCTATATTTTTCACAAATCAAATAAGACTGCTATATAGCGATCCTATCTCAGTTGTAAAAATTAACATAGACCCGCAGCAGCTTGCTACAAGCTACCGCCAAGACGTTTTCAAAAATAATTTAGGACTGCTATACTCGCATCCCGTTACATTTATATGACTGCTAGTTCCTGTAATTTAGATAAGACTGCTTGAGCATGACCTTTGGTTTTCACATTTGGCCAAGTATAGGCAATAATTCTATCAGGTGAAATCAAAAAAGTTGAGCGAGCCACACCCATATATTCTTTGCCCATAAACTTTTTTAAACGCCAAGCACCATAAGCTTCTACCAAAATATGTTCGGGGTCGCTTAAGAGGGTAATTGACAAGTTATGTTTGCTGATAAATTTACAATGGGATTTGCCAGAATCTGGACTCACGCCTAAGATTTTGGCTTCGAGTGCGCTGAACTCTTCATACAATTCGCTGAAATCTTTGGCTTCGGTGGTACAGCCGGGGGTGTCATCTTTGGGGTAGAAATAAAGCACAACCCATTTACCGCTGAAGTCAGAGAGAGTTGTTGAATTCTCATTTTGGTCAGGTGTAGAGAAATCTGGTGCTGGTTGACCGATTTGGGGAATGTTGCTCATGATTGCACTGTGAAAACCGTTTTAGAATTGTACATAGGTTAGGCGATCGCATCTCATTCAAAACTATGACGAATTTCTTAAAATAATGATTTAGCCTACTGGTATTTTTGTTTGTCCATTCCCACCCTTCAAAACTCAAATGTCTAAAGATATGCAACGCGAATTTGCCAACCGCGATGAGTTGGTGGCTTATATCCGCGAACAATTCCCAAATGCAACCGAACGCGATGACCACATTAGCGAAACTGTGGGAGGACGCAAAGCAGCACAAAAAGCGCTGCAAAAAATCGACCCAGTACGCTACGCACAAACACGCAATTTCTTCACAGGTGCAGTCACGCGACTTTCGCCTTACATCCGCTACGGCGTTTTGAGTTTGCGAGAAATTCGAGATTTTGTCCTGGACCGAGTACAACAGCAAGAAGATGCTACTAAATTAATCAACGAGTTGGGCTGGCGCGATTATTGGCAGCGGTTATATGTAAAGTTAGGAGATGGAATCTGGAAAGACCAGGAAGAATACAAAACTGGTTACACTGTGGCTGAATATGCACCTGAATTGCCGCAAGATATCAAAGAAGGAACTACAGAAAGAGTTTGTATTGACAGCTTCAGCCGTGATTTAAGAGAAACTGGCTATTTACATAACCATGCAAGGATGTGGATAGCCGCTTACATTGTCCATTGGCGGCGCACTCGTTGGCAAGCAGGAGCTAAGTGGTTTCTCGAACATCTTTTAGATGGCGATCCTGCTAGTAATAATATGTCTTGGCAATGGGTAGCCAGCACTTTTAGTCATAAACCGTATTTTTTTAATCGCGAAAATTTAGAACGCTATACCAAAGGCATTTATTGTCAGAAATGTCCGCTTTATGGTCATTGTGATTTTGAAGGTAGTTATGAAGAATTAGAACAGCGACTTTTTCCCAAAGGGAAATTTAGCAAACAACCCAACAGTAAAAGTTGGCGGTAGATTTAGCTATTGTCCATTGTTAACAAATCTGCTCTTTTAGGGCGGGCGAGACGCCCACCCCACAAGAGTTAATTGGATATTTTTTTCTTGTCAGTTCGTAATAAGAATAATAAAGCTAAAACCTTTATTACTATTGCTTATTGCAAGGAGAATTCTTAGTTAGCCATAGGTAATATGATTGAGCCGGACAAGTCTTCGGTTTTGCAACCTACCAAGCTATCCGACTCGGTTTGATATTCGGAGGTTGTCGCCTTCCTCGCTGGTTCAGGTCTGGACTCCTGAATGTACGCTCGATAAATTCCTACTTACCGACTCTGACTTTGAGGAGTACTCACGCCACAGCCACCGCCACCACGCGAAAACCAACATTGTTGTTACGATTCGCGCGCGCGTTCCTATTGCGATTGGCACAACGGCAATTCCTGGCGTTGTTGTTCCAACTACCGCCACGCAGCAGCTAAAATCGACCTGCCCCATGCTCAAATTCTCAAACTAAGTGAGAAATTTGATTAAATGTAGTGTATGATAATTTTGATATCAAGACACCAATTTTTGAAAAAAATTTTTGATCCGCCTGCGGCGGAGAGGGAAGAAGGGAAAAGAATAAGAAGTGCAGAGGGCAAAAGGGGAAGAGTGTAAAGGGCAAGGAATCCTCACGCCACAGCCACCGCCACCACGCGAAAACCAACATCCCTGCTACGAGTCGCGCGCGCGTACCTATCGCGATCGGCAGAACGGCAATACCTAGCGTTGACGCCCCAACTACCGCCACGCAGCAGCTTTATGTTATTATCTTTACCAGTTAACCACGCACTACCATCTGTCGGCGCACCCTGGTAATTGTCATTATATATATCTAGACACCATTCCCATATATTACCATGCATATCGTATAAACCGAAAGAGTTTGGCGGAAATTTTCCGACATCTGTTGTTTCCTCTCGATATTCACCTTTGGGTGCAGAGCCGTAGGGATAGTTGCCGTTGTAGTTTACTAAATCTGTGGTAATTGTTTCGCCAAAATAAAACGGCGTAGTCGTCCCAGCGCGACAAGCATATTCCCATTCGGCTTCGCTAGGTAATCTGTAAGTGCGTCCTGTCTTCTGGCTCAATTTTTCACAAAACTTTATAGCATCATCCCAACTCACCTTTTCTACAGGTCGATTCTCACCTTTGAAATAGGAAGGATTATTGTTATTACCTATAATTTTCTGAAAAATGTTACCCATTACGGCTTGATACTGGGCTTGAGTAACTGGATGTTTCCCAATAAAGAACCCAGGTACTTTTACCTGATGCTGAGGACTTTCATTTGAATATCGGTCTTTCTCCCCTTCCGGTGAACCCATCGTAAAGGTTCCCCCTGGTATCTGCACCATTTCCAAGATGACACCATTCCCCAAGTCTTCAACAAAATATTTCGCTTGACGGTTACTGCGGTTGGTGATTTTACCCGTTGCGTCTATCGTCACAACTTCAAATTGAAAGGTTTGTAATTTATTTTTTGATTCTGGTTCAACAACTATACCTGACTTGGATGATGTCGGATAACTAGGTTGAAGCTGCAACAACTTTTCAATTTCATCTAGCTCTTTATTAAGATGTTTTAGCTCAGTGTTCTCTGCTTGAAGTT
This sequence comes from Nostoc sp. CCY 9925, assembly GCF_963920935.1. Lineage (NCBI taxonomy): Bacteria > Bacillati > Cyanobacteriota > Cyanophyceae > Nostocales > Nostocaceae > Nostoc > Nostoc sp. CCY 9925. The sequence goes on from NZ_CAWUDO010000008.1 coordinate 88,364, forward strand.
GCTGTTCTAATTGAAACTGTTTGCTAGGATCGGTCTCAATAGCTAAAGCTGCTCTGATGCGCTTGACTTTCTCATTGCGAAGTTCCCATTCTTGCTGAAGTCTATTTCGTTCTTCTTCTCGTCGGCGTTTTTGACTATCGCTGAGATTTGAATGCGTTGGCTGGGGGATTTCTATTATTGAAACAGGTTGCTGTTGTGAGTTTCCTCGCAACTGAGCCATTTCTTCTAAAGCTTCTATAGCTTCCATATCTTGACCTGATGCAGCAGCTATTACCCGAATCCAAAGTTGCTTGGCTAAATCAAAGTCTTTTTTTAACTGTGCGCGATAAGCATCATTTTTTAAGGTGGCGATATCCGCTAGGGTTGCGTGTTGCGGTACAAGAATCAAATGGGATTTACTTACAGGCTCGGTAATAATATAAGGTGTTTGCTTTTTATTTATATGCTGACGCACTAGTTCCGGCACGCGAAAACTGAGATACTGGTTTAACCTCTCAACTGTGGCACATTTACCTTGAATTCCTAAACCTTCTAGTAATGCAGTGGTAAAAGCACCTTGTTGTAATGCTTCAATTTCATAAGAATATTCCTGTGGACTACAGGAAAAAATACTAATAACTCCTTGTTGACGTGCGTTCTCGGCTGTCTGTCTTCCAATACCTTCACCAGCACGAGTTCCCAAACTCCGACAAGCATCAAGAATCAATACAACATTATCAGCGCCGCAGCATCGCAGGCGTTCAGTGACATAATTAATGGCAATTGCTGTATTTTCGATATCTTCTGGATCGCCATCACAGGGCATGAGATAATCACGGTCAGCGTGTCTTATCCCATGACCGCTGAAGAAAAACCAAAAATTATCACCTGCTCCCATAAAGGGTTTTTCAAATCTTTGCCGCAAGACTCGCAGCAAGTTAGCGCGGTTTGGGCGAGTTGGTTTTCCTTCAAAATCAGGGGAATCATCACAGAAGAAGTATATCTTCTCAAACCCCGCCTCGTTGCTGAGAAACTGCTGCATTAACTGTGCATCCCGCTTGGCATAGTTTAGCGGTTGCAGATAATCATACTGGTTAATTCCGATCGCGATCGCCCAATTCTTTGCCATCTGGTTATGGTTCTTGGCGCTTGAATTTCATGCCATTTTGAGGTGTTTCTAGCATATTACTTTCAGTATTTAGATGAAATTGTGCCATAAATATAGATACAGCGATAGATATGGCAATTCCTATGACTAAGAAATTTTACTGAAGTATTGGTTTATAAGGCATTGCACTAAAAATATTTGTTGGGTTTCGCTTCTCTACTGGCGTGGCAAGCATAAACAACTGCCCGAATTCAATAAATGACTGCCCGAATTCAATAAACGACTGCCCGAATTCAATAAACGATTGCCCGAATTTAATAAACGACATCCCGAATTCAATAAACGATTGCCCGAATTCAATAAACGATTGCCCGAATTCAATAAACGACTGCCCGAATTCAATAAACGATTGCCCGAATTCAATAAACGACATCCCGAATTCGATGAACCGCAATGAATTATGAGACGCGATGAATCGCGTCTCTACATGAATAATTGGTTTATGGGCGTTGTAGGAAAGGCAGATCCCCGACTTTTTTGAAAAGTCGGGGATCTTGTATAGTGTTTATTGCATTAAAATTTGGCGGATTAAAATACTCATCATCTCGTTAGCGTAGCCGATTACCAATTAGTAATTATTTGGTCAATAACAGCCTGCCTCAAGAATAAACGCCTATTCCTGTGGAACCCAGATACCATGAAACCCATAAGGTACGCGCTGGGGAATTATCACCCGCGCTACAGGTTCAGCAGTTACATCTTTAGCATTCACCACTACCAATTCTGAAGTATCAGAACTTTCATCGTGGACGAAAGTCACAAGCCAACCATCATCTTCAGCCGTTGCACCCGGACGCGGCGCAAACACAGCTTCACCGCCGTAGCGTCCTTTTCCGTATTCATGGATTTGGGACTTTCCACTGCTGAGGTCGTATTTGATGATACCTTCAAATAAAGGTAGGGGACTGTTAGCCATTTTGTTAGTGTAGCCATATCGGGTCGATCGCCCCAAGAAATTTTCGTTGACGCGGGGAAATTCTGAAGCTACATCATCTAACATTTCTTCGCGCACTGTCCCGGTGCTGAGGTTAAATCGCCAGCGATACAGGCGAGGAATGTTTGCTTCTGGGTCGGGTTGGGAATCATCAACAATCAAGACGGTAGTAGAACTCATCCGAGAAGCAATCAGCACTACTTCGTCTCCCTCTTCGTAGGCGTTGAGAGTATGGAAGACGTAGCAAGAGGGACTTTCAAACCAGCGGATATTACTGTTATTACCATGACGTGGTACAATGCCGAAGCGACTGGGGCGATCGCGTTCAAACATCATTACAGGTTCTCCCCGTTGCGCTCTTTGGGGGCTAAAAGTCATCGGTAAATCCATAAAAATGGTGTAGTTTTCAGTGATGGCGAAGTCGTGCATCATCACGCCTATTGGCAGGTCAATTGGCACTGTCCATAACAGCTCGCCTTGTGCTGAAACCACACTATATTGTAGGTACGGTGGCGCATATAGAGAGTAGCCAAAGAAAATCATTTCGCCAGTCACCGGATCTACCTTGGGATGAGCTGTGAAGGCAGAAACCAGCTTCCCATCGTAGGTGTACTCGCCAATGGTTTCTAATTCCGGAAGCTTGATGGCGTGGGGACTACCACCTTCATTCAGCGCCAACATTTGACCAGCGTGCCACACTAAGGCGGTGTTGGCTGTATTTTTACCGGGACCGTGGGGATTATCCATTTGTGGTGGTTCTAACAACCCAGTCCAGATAGCCTTACCCGCTTCTCGCTCCTTTTTCCATCCTCTTGTCTGGACGTAGCGGTTACGATAAGTTGCAACACCGTTGCTAATTTCTATACCATGCAACATCCCATCTCCATCAAACCAGTGATATTCACCGATGGGCGGCCACTGAGGGTTAGGACCATTCCGGAGAAATATTCCGGATAAGTCAGGAGGTAGTTCACCAATAACTGACAATTTGTCAGCGGTAATTTCTTCGCGGACTGGGGCAAAATTGCGATCGAGATACGGATTAACTGCTATTGTTGTCATTCTTTCAATTGATGATAGTTACAAAATTTGGTATTCTGATGAATGTGGTTCTTGCTGACTAATGACTTTGATTGCTGTGTTCAACCAATCAATATAAGTCTGTTCTCTACGGATTACCAACTCCAGCACTAGCCTTTGCATTACCTCCTCACGGCTAGCAGACTCATCACCCAGTACTGGCAAATCGATATTTTCACATTTGACAAGCTTTTCGTTTCGAGCCGCTAATTGCTGCTCTAGTAGATGAATAATGATTTCATTAGGCAATCGATCTGCAAAGTGCAACTGCACCAGCAATGGTTCGCGTACAATCGGTAACGGTTGGTGAGTACCAAGCCATCGAACTAATTCAGCTTTCCCTGATGCAGTTATGCTGTAGACTTTGCGGTTGGGGCGATCGTGCTGAATCTCAATCGTACAGGTAATACAGCCTTGCTCAACTAGCTTTTCCAGGGTTCTATAAATTTGTGCCTGGTCTGCTGGCCACAAATGGCCAATGCATTGGTCAAAGCAGCTTGTTTTCAGGTCATAGCCCGTCATTGCTTGCTGCTGAAGAAGACCGAGAATTACATGTGCTAGCGACATGAAAACGGTTTTTCCATAATTACTGTTTACTCGATAGCCCTATCTATATACTTGCTATAACTTTATGCTAATATATGATTAATCAAATATAAGAGACGACCGCTATAAAAAGATATGTTAACTATAGTGCGTCCTAGTAAGAAAATCGATACATGAACTTTAGTTGATAAATACCAAAGCAAAAATTAAGTAGCTATTAAAGACTATCGTAACGAGAGGATGGGTAAAATTGACTTCTAACACACTTCTACAAAGAATCCGTCAACATCAATATCTGCGTGATTTGCGAAATAAATTATTGTACCTTCACAAGATGTTGCTAGAGACAGAACGCATCGCCTACGAACAGGTTAGTGGACGGGTCTCAAGTACAGAACTTCTGCAACTTGTCATCGGTCACGAACAATTTGCTTGGCTACATCGGATTTCTGAGATTGTTGTGCACATTGATGAAATGCTGACAGCAGATGAACCAATAGCCCTGGATGATTTGCAAAAGTTGATTGCCGATGTCCGCACTTTAATTGTGCCTTTAGAGACAGGTAATACCTTTGAAAGAAAGTATTATAACGCCCTCCAGAGCGAACCTGCTGCTGTGTTGGCACATGCGGAGATCTCAAAGCTTTTGATGTCTGATGTTGAATGATCGGCTGTCGGGCGCAGCATATTTTTTCGTATTGGCTGTTGACCCTGAGCGAAGTCGAAGGGTCAACAGCATGAGTAACTAAGTATACTTGCGTCAGTTTTTTTATGAATATAAAGAGCCAACGATCATCCCAGCAAGTAAGATAAAACCAATCCACACGTTTTGTCTGAACATCTCAGCATAAGCACGGTTAGGTAAGTTTTGCTCTCTTAATCGGAGAGATTGCCAGATCCAGCCGATAGTAGCCAGTGCAAGGCTAATCCAGAAAGGTAGGTGAAGATTGATGACTACGCCTAACCAAGCTAATAACAAGATTGTGCCAGCAAAGAAAATTCCAATAGCCATAGGGGCACGATCGCCAAAAAATAGAGCGCTAGAATTAATACCAATGCGGCGATCGTCTTCTTTGTCGCTCATGGCATAAACTGTATCAAATCCCAATGTCCAGAATACAGTTGCGCCCCAAAGTAGCCAAGTTGGTTGGGAGATAGTTTGGGTTACCGCACTCCAGCTAATCAAAACCGCAAAACCCCAAGCGATGGAAAGCACTAGTTGGGGAACAGGAAACACCCGCTTTGCCCCTGGATAAAGTAGAATTACCGGCACTGCTGCCACAGATAACCAGAAACTCAAAGGATTAAGATAAAAAGCCAGAACTGCTGCACAAGCTAGCGCCACTATAGCGACGACAATCCCAACTTTCACAGACAAAGCACGAGAAGCAAGGGGGCGATCGCGTGTTCTCTCCACTTCTGGATCGATATCTTTATCCCACAAATCATTGACAACACACCCAGCCGCACTTGTGGCTAGAGTACCTAATACTATCACGCCAACCAGAGGTAAAGGCGGTTTCCCCGCAGCTGCCAAAAATACAGCCCACAGGGCAGGAATCATCAATATTAATCGTCCTTCAGGTTTATGCCAGCGCAAAAGGCGGATAATCACAAGCCAAACTGGCTTCTCGTCGCGTTCTGGTGTCGTTAACATAGCATGGGGAGTGGGTATTGGGGATTGGGTACTGGGTATTGGGGATTGGGTATTGGAAAGTAGTATTTTTAATTTTCTTCCCTAGTCCCTAGTCTCCAGTCTCTAGTCTGTAAATTCCCAGTACCTAGTCCCCAATCCCTAGTCCCCAGTCTTTAATTCACACATCTTTACATCTATAGAATAACGTTATTTGTTATTTGTAAAAACATAACTGCAAGTGGCAACTTTAAAGTCCTTTAAGTAGTCACTGAAGTTGTAACCAGTAGGCTGAATATACTTAAGCTCAGTTAATCTCGACCAAACTGAGTATCCAGTGCTGAGTACTGAATGTCCAGTACTAAGTGCTGAGTAAGCAATCTTACTTCTTTACTGAAAACTCGGAACTCGAAACTCAGCACTGAATTGAAGCAAGTGTTTTGTAATAAATCTTAGTGCTAGCTACCCCGACATACCACCGTTTGCCATCACTTCTTAATAGAGAGAGAAAACTAGATGCAGAATTTAGTTTCGGCTAGCTGGGAGAGTATTCCAACTCAACCAGTTGACCAACACCGGATTATTGCTGCCATTGACTTGGGGACAAATTCTCTACACATGGTAGTGGTAAGAATCGATCCCACACTACCAGCTTTCAGCATTATTGCCAGAGAAAAGGAAACCGTCAGATTAGGCGATCGCAATCTTGCAACAGGAGAACTCAAACCAGAGATAATTACAAAAGCGATCGCTGCTTTAGGACGCTTCCAAGAAGTTGCCAAAACGATGAATGCTGAAACAATCATTGCTGTGGCGACTAGTGCTGTGCGCGAAGCCCCCAATGGTAAAGATTTTTTGCACGCTATAGAAGCGGAGTTGGGTTTAAGCGTTGACTTGATTTCTGGTCAAGAAGAAGCACGACGAATCTACCTTGGTGTACTGTCGGGCATGGAATTCCACAACCAGCCCCACATCATTATTGATATTGGTGGCGGTTCCACAGAATTAGTTTTGGGGGACAGTCACCAAGCCCGTACTCTCACTAGTACCAAAGTCGGTGCAGTGCGACTCACTAGCGAGTTAATTACCACCGATCCCATTAGCAGCGCTGAGTTTCAATATCTCCAAGCTTACGCACGTGGAATGTTGGAACGTTCTGTAGAAGAAGTACTAGCCAATCTGGAGTTCGGAGAATCTGTACGTTTGGTGGGTACGGCTGGCACCATTGAAACCCTGGCGATGATTCATGCACGGGAAAAGTCTGGTGGTATTCCCTCTACTCTCAATGGCTACCAATTCAGTCTCAAAGACTTACGGGAGTTGGTAAATCGGTTGCGGAAACTGAGTAATGCAGAAAGGGCTACTATACCTGGAATGTCGGAAAGGCGGTCAGAAGTAATACTTGCGGGAGCCGTAATTTTACAGGAAGCGATGACCGTTTTGGGTATTGAGTCGGTGACAGTCTGCGAACGTTCTCTAAGGGAAGGCGTAATTGTAGACTGGATGCTTTCTCACGGTTTAATTGAAGATAAACTGCGCTATCAAAGTTCAGTTCGGGAACGGAATGTTCTAAAGCTTGCTAATAAGTACCACATTAATTTAGAACATAGCGATCGCGTCGCTAAATTCGCCCAGAGTTTATTTGACCAAATGCAAGGTACCCTACACCATTGGGGAGCCGACGAGCGACAATTACTCTGGGCAGCTGCAATACTACACAATTGCGGTCATTATGTCAGCCATTCCTCTCACCACAAGCACTCCTACTATCTAATTCGCAATGGGGAATTACTCGGTTACACAGAAACGGAGATTGAAATCATTGCCAATTTAGCCCGTTATCATCGTAAATCGCCGCCCAAGAAAAAACATGAAAATTACCAGGGTTTGCTGACTAAATATCAGCGACAAATAGTCAGTCAATTGAGTGCCATACTAAGATTAGCTGTGGCATTAGATAGACGCCAAATTGGGGCGATCGCTCAAGTACAATGTGAGTATTATCCACAGTTTCGGCAAGTCAATCTGTTGATTTTCCCATCTCAATTTGATGATGATTGTGCCTTAGAACTCTGGAGTTTAGATTACAAAAAAGGAGTCTTTGAAGAAGAATTTCGCGTGAAATTAGTAGCCAATTTAGAAAAGCCTACTGTTGCTCATTTCTCCTAGAAAGTAGTAAGCAGGTGCATTACAAAGCGTTCATGCACCTGTACAATCCAGCATAAGCGTACAGCTGTGCGTTAATGCCTATTAATTTGAATTCAGGCATACATCTTTAAGATTCCATTACATTTCATCCTACTTAAGAAAGAATATATAAATCTCCTTAAGAAGTATTTAAATAACCAAAATTAGCTATTAAAATGTAGTTAACAGTTTAGTTACTGTTAGGTTATGTTGCAAGGGGGTATCTAGGCTTGAGAAACCGAGGTATCCTCATTCTTATATGCGTATAAATTTCTCAGTATTCTCCAGTTAACAATATTCAAATTTAAGCGTATTAGTTGTTCTATATTTAAGAAAGCACAACTCATATAACTAAGTTATTGATTAGCAATCACTTTCGTGAGATTACTTATAAAAGTCATTTTTTCCAGCTCTTGTTTACGCTGCACTGGTTGGTTAAGAGAATAAACCTAACCATAAAACATAAAATTTCATCTGTAGCATAAAAATAGGGTTGACTGTTGACTGATAACTGGGAAAGAAATATTTTCATGCCTTGGTTGTGGAATTTTATCGTGATTGACTAGCTTGAAAATGGAAACTAGAGAGTAGGGGAAGAAACCTTTTTTATGTTTGGTTGTGGGTTTCTTCTGTAAATAGCTGTTTTCAAAAGTTGAGATCCAACAAAGTCTTATTTTGTTAACCTTTCGCTTTATGGGTTAAGTATTCATTAATTTACCAATTTCGTATTTTTTATCTTTAGAAGCACTTAAAATCAAGCCATCCAGCAACTAGCATCGGGTATTTTAAGCTACAAAAATAGCAGTAGCCAGTGAGATTAGGACATCAACTGATTGTTAGACATCTGCCTCAGAAGAGTTTTAAGCCTGTTGCCTGTTCCCTAAGTATTTTTGCTTCACAAAACGACATAATTCGGTAAAATTGGGTAAAGCAATTTTTACGCTTGTTAAATAAAGGCGCCTGCAAACCCATGCAACTGAAACTCAGTGCATTCCGACTTACATTCGCTCCTATTTTGTTAGTTGCCCCCTTTTTCCTATGGGGGACAGCAATGGTAGCAATGAAGGGAGTGATACCCCACACTACACCTTTATTCATGGCGGGTGTGCGTCTGTTGCCAGCTGGGGTGTTAATTTTGATAGCAGCAGCATTTATGGGTAGACCCCAGCCGAAAACTTGGGCTGCATGGCTATGGATTGCCTTATTTGCCTTGGTAGATGGAACACTTTTTCAAGGATTTTTGGCAGAGGGATTAGTCAGAACCAGTGCTGGGTTAGGGTCTGTGATGATTGACTCCCAACCCTTGGCTGTGGCCTTGCTGTCGTTGTGGTTATTCCAGGAACGCATTGGTTTTTGGGGATGGCTGGGGTTAGCCTTGGGAGTCACAGGTATTAGTTTAATTGGCTTACCAGACGAGTGGATTTTCCATCTTCTTGACTCAGGTGCAAATATTACACTTGGTAATTGGCAAGATTTGTTTGCTAGTGGCGAGTGGTTGATGTTGCTAGCAGCCCTATCAATGGCAGTAGGAACAGTATTGATTCGATTTGTGTGCCGACATACTGACCCAGTAACCGCTACAGGCTGGCATATGATTTTGGGAGGATTGCCACTGTGGGGATTTTCATCAATCGTCGAATCTCAACAATGGCAGAATTTAGGAGCATCTGATTTAGCGGCCTTGGGTTATGCTACCGTATTCGGCAGTGCGATCGCCTACGGATTATTCTTCTACTTTGCCTCCAGTGGTAGTCTTACCAGCCTGAGTTCCCTCACCTTTCTTACACCCATCTTTGCCTTACTATTTGGTAACCTTTTCCTCTCAGAAGTCCTCAGCCCGTTACAATGGCTAGGTGTTTTCCTAACTTTAATCAGCATCTACCTAATTAACCAACGTGATACCTTAGCAGGGCACAATAACACGATTAATATCGGCGACCAAGCCAACATACAGCAACCAGTTTTAGAATCATCTGCTAAAAAATTTAATCCCGTGGGGACTAGAGATTAGGGAGTGGAGTGTGGGGAGTGTGGGGAGTGTGGGGAGAGAGGGGGGATGGGGGAGTGTGGGGAGTGTGGGGAGAGAGATTTCTTCCCCATCCTCCCACACCTCCCACACCTCCCACACCTCCCACACCTCCCACACCTCCCACACCTTCCAATGCCCCATCCCCTATAACAAATAACAAATAATACTTAACATTTGGGCGTCTTGAAGGTATTGTAATATCCATGACTTCAAAAGCACGTTCAGACTAAAACTTGCAATATGAGGCTATGCCGTTCCTCAATCCTGGTATTTACCTGTTTTTCTTGCCTGGGTTTTTATGCAAATAGCCCAAGCACAGCTACATCTAACCCAGTACCTAAAGTTTTAGAACTTGCACAAGCTAATTCGAGGGTTACTGCTAGTCCAGCTAGTTTAAGACCCGGTAGCCAAGGGTCAGATGTACAGAGACTACAAATCCAATTAAAGAAATTAGGATACTACAGTGGCGCAGTAGATGGAAAGTATAGTGTTACTACCGAAATCTCTGTAGCTAAATTCCAAAAAGTCAAAGGTTTAAAAGTAGATGGCATCGTTGGTTTAGAAACAAGGAGAAAACTACAAGCAGCCTTAGCAGCCAAAACTCAGTTGTTTAGTTCTCCAATTGTTAACTCTCCAATTGTTACCTCTAGTGCTGCGACTCCCAAGCCAATTACAAAACCCCAGCCAACCGACAAAGGTTTTCTGTGGTGGTTAATACTTGCCGTTGGTGTTCTAGGAAGTATTGGGGCATTTCTTTTCCTGCTGAAGTGGTTTCGTCAGGTCAAACAAGTGCAAAAGTCAGAAATATCAAATACTAAAAGTTTGAGTCAAGTGAAAAAAGACCCCATTGCAGCACCTTCATCAGAGAATGTAACTAGTTTACAGAGAGCTAAGCTACCACCGACTACACAATTGCTGCTACCAGAAAAAACTACTCGTCTTGTTAAACTCAATATCGTTGACGAATTAATTCAAGATTTACGCAGTTCTGACCCGACGAAGCGGCGCAAGGCAATTTGGGATTTGGGTCAGCAGGGAGATTCTCGGGCAATTCAGCCAATGGTTGACCTGATGATTGATGCTGATTCTCAAGAAAGCAGTTTAATTTTGGCAGCTTTAGCGGAAATTGGCGCCCGCACACTCAAACCAATGAACCGTGCTTTGGCAATGTCCATGCAAGATGAAAATCCACAAGTGCGGCAAAATGCAATCCGTGACTTGACCCGTGTTTATGACATGATGAGTCAAATGAGTCAGATACTATGTCATGCGCTAGAAGACCCAGATGCCGAAGTGCAAGCAACAGCACGATACGCTTTAAGTCAGATGAATAGAATACGTGCCTTGCCGGAACAACACAATATAGCAGAAGATTCACACAGTAATTTGTAATTCGTAATTAATATCACGTCCGGTTGAATACTTATCATTTAGACTGAGGCGGGGACGCGGGGACGCGGGGACACGGAGAGTTTTTTTGATAAGTGATTAGGCGGACATAATATTATGCATCAAACCGTAAAAATTAATTTACCCTACGTTAGGCAACAAATCTAACAAACTTGTATGTACGTGGTAGCTTAAAAAGGAGAGAATAACCTTCTCAAAGTCCTATTTTTTAACAAGAGGGGTAGGAGGCATCTAAAGTTTTCGATACCTCAACCACTACTTTTAAAACATCCTCTAAAAATATTTCAACTTGACTTGAATTTTAGTGTTTGGGCCTGCTACTAAAAATGCTGCTTCGCCAAATTTAGGCGCTCTTGTTTTAACTTCCGGGTTGCTGGAAAATCCAAAACCTTCGATGGGAATACCAAGAATATTACTATTGAGAGTACGGTCATTATTTTGATCGTGCATGATAGCAACGGCATAATTACCTGCTTTTAAGTTCTCAAAGGTAAGCAGCAAAGGAGTATCATTAATCTTGATACACTGGCTTTGTAAAACGCGATCGCGTTGATTAGGAAATCCTTGACTACTAGCGAATATACTCGCACAAACTTGTCCTTCTTTATTCTTTAATCCATCAATTTCCACAGTGAGTTTACCGTTATATTCTGCTTTGGCAGTGAATGACCATGCCAAATTTCCCAAGACTGCCAACAGCAGCATACTAACTCTCAATCCTCTCACCATAAAATTTTTCCTTTGTTATTTGTCATTCGTCATTTGTCATTTGTCATTTTTCTTTTATCTAAAACTAATGACCAATAAACAATGACAGTCTTAATTATTATAAGTGTTTATTTGGACTTTAAATAATACACCATATTTTAACTGGGTGAGGTACACAATCTAAGTCTCAAAGCCAAATATTAAGCGTATTTTACTTCTGAATTCTGACTTCTAAATTTTGCTATAGGTAATGTAAACCAGAAAGTCGCGCCTGTTTGGGGACTGGAATTAATACCAATTTCGCCGCCATGAGCATTGATGATTTGCTTGCACAGATATAACCCCAATCCCAAACCTACAGAATTGCGGATGTTAGTGCCCCGAAAGTAAAGCTCAAAAAGCCGATCGCTTTGTTTTTGACTGATACCCACGCCGTTATCGCTAACGGTACAATAAATTTTGTCATCCTCAGGAGTAGCGTTAATTGTCAAAAGCAATCCAGGCGGATTGTGTTTGAGAGCATTGACAATTAAATTAGAAAAAACTCGCCATAGTTGAGTCGGATCGCCATTCACTAATGGCAAATCTGCGGTTACCAAATTTGTCAGAGTTGCTTGATTCTCTACCAGTAATGGTTCTAAATCTGCGATCGCTGCTTCGACACTCGTCAGTAATTGCACTGCTTGGCGCTGTAAAATAATACCTTGTACTTCGCTAACATGGGCTGACATCAACGAATTAATTAAGTTAAGTTGGCGATCGCTACTTTGAATCATCCGCTCTAAAATTGAGCGTGGCACAGGGATTAGGGAATGCAAAGAGGCAGAGGGGCGGGGAGCATGGGGCAGAGGGGAAAACTCTCTCTTGCTCCCTGCTCCCTGCTCCCCCCTCCCCCATTTGTCCCCCACTTCCTGATTTAACAAATTCTTCAGCACCATCAAACTACCCAACACTGGGTTGCGTAAGTCGTGGGAAACTGCATGAAAAAACACTCGTAGTTCTTCTTCAGTTTGTTTACGCTGTGTAATGTCTTCAATTAAACCTTCGTAGTATAGCAACTTTCCCTGTTCGTCACGGACTGCATAAGCTTTTTCGGAAATCCAGACGATACTACCATCTCGGCGATAAATTTGGGACTCGAATTCGGAAACCCTGCCATACTTTTCCATCAAGCGCACAAATTCTGCTCTGCGGCTGGGATCGACATACAATTGGTGTTCTATATCTGTGAAATTTGCGGTCACTTCTTCTGCTAACGAGTAGCCATAAATACGTGCTAAAGCTGGGTTTGCAGTTATGTAACGTCCATCGGGAGTGCTTTGAAAAATACCTTCAATGGCATTTTCAAAAATGGTGCGATATTTCGCTTCTGCAAGTTTGAGTTTTTGGTAGGCAGATTCAAGTTCTTGACGGGTGAAAAACTCAGAACGTTGCAAGCGATCGTAAAGATAAACACCTATATCAGATATGGCACAAAACCAAAAAATATATAAAATAAACGTTACATTATATATTTCTGGGTGTTCTGGAATTGGTGTTTTGAGTCCAAGTATCGTATTTACACCAAAATAGTAAATCAGCACAGCTGCTTGAGACAACAAGTGAAGAGTCCAGCAGACTGGCATTAATATAGCTTGACTCAAGAACAACAGCGACCAACCGATGCTATCGGGTAGCGCGAAACCTCTGAGGGTTGCAAACAACTGTGATGCTAAACTAATTGACCAAGAAGAACCCAAAAATAATAAATCTGGGCGACGGCGACCGAATTGAGTTTTATGTAAGGCAAAGCAGACAAGTATATTTATGAGCATTGCAAAATTAATTACAAGGCTTCTTGGTTGAAGTAATTCTGGCAGCTTCTTGAACTCTTGGAAAGGAAAAAACAAGCCATAAATGTCTCGCAAAGTAAAAGACAACAGACAAATCAGCGCCAGCCACAACCATAAGCGTAGTCTCTGCCACAAAAATTTGTTGCGCCAAGCTTGGTAAAAAATAGTTATTTCATCTGTTTTTGGTGCAGAAAAGGTTTTTCTCCACCAGCTTTGCACTGTTGTAAATGGGGTAGCCATCTGGCATTGCTTAGCATTCTTTAGTAATACTTAGCATATAATTAGTTAGTATTTCCTCTCCCATTTTTTGGTAATTTATGGGCGATTTGTTGCCGATGGAGTTGCTAAAGGCAATGTAAACCAAAAAGTTAACCCCCGCTTGCGGTTATTAATCACACCAATTTCGCCGCCATGTGCCTTAATAACTTGCCGACAAAGATACATTTTTAAGCCAATGCTTGTGGAACAACAATCTTGGGGATCGCGGACATGCAGATCAAAAAGGCGATCGCACTCTAATTTACTCATTCCTACGCCGTTATCTTGAATCTGAGTGCGAATCATACCAGCTTCCACGCTAGCACTTAGGGTAAATTTTAATCCTGGTGGATTATTTCGCAAGCTATGTGTTACTAAATGCGCCACAACTTTCTGCAACCGAGTTGCATCTGCCATTACTAATGGTAAATCTGCGTGAAGCAAGTTTTTGAGAGTCGCTTGGTTTTGTGTCAGTATCGGTTCCAACTGAGCGAAGATACCTCCCAGTAAGGTACTAAACTGCACAAGTTCGGGTTTAATTTCAAGACCCTGTTTTTCACAAGAATTAATTTCTAACAATGAGTTAATCATCGTCAGTTGGCGATCGTTACCTTGAATCATCCGCTCCATAATTGAGCGTGGTACAGGGATTGGGGAATGTGAAGAGGCAGAAGGGCGGGGAGCAGGGGGCAGAGGGGAAAACTCTCCCTTGCTCCCTGCTTCCTGCTCCCCGCTCCCCCGCTTATCCCCCACTCCTTGATTTAACAAATTCTTTAACACCATTAAGTTACCCATGACAGAAGTTTGTAAATCATGGGCAACTGTGTGTAAAACTACATCTTTGACGCGATGTAATTCTTCAACTTCTTGGATTTTCTGCTGCAATTGTGCTGTACGTTCTCGTACTTGGTGTTCTAAATTAATGTTGAGTTCTGCTAGTTCTTGATAAATCCGGCTTTGGTGAATGGCGATCGCTACTTGTTCTGACATTTGTTGTAGCAAATCAATTTCTATTGGCTGCCAATGACGCGGTGCTGAGCATTGATTGGCAATTAGCGCACCAAATAATTCCTCATTTAGCATAATTGGTACAGCTAAACTAGCCCTAGTTTGAAATTTTTGACAGTGAGTTGTTACTTTGGAAGATATTTCTATTTGCGTTATATCTTCAACAGCACGCACGACATTATCTTTTAATAAGTTTCTTAATTCTTGTATATAAGCTTCATCATTAGTAGACCAACCAGAAACTGAGGGATATTTGGGATCTACTGATTCAGCAAGAGTTCTGATTCCTAAATTGGCATTATAGAGACCAATGAAGACCCGATCTGCTTGCAGAAATTGCCTGACTTCCGTTACTGTGGTCTGGAGAATTTCATCTAAGTTCAACGAAGACCGAATTCGCACTAGGGTTTCTGCCAACAAGCGATCGCGTTGTGCTGCTAGGCGTAATTTGGCTTCTACTTGCTTGCGTTCTGTGATGTCGTGATGAACTGCTAGTAAGCAAGGAATACTATCCAAATCAATGACTTCAGCTGAAACCAATACTGTAATGATTTTCCCAGATTTTTGCCGAAATTCTAATTCTAAATTGCGGATAACTCCTGTAGCTTGTAATTCCTGTATTATCTTCAGGCGATCGCCTGCATTCACCCAAAGATTTAAACCTAAAGAAGTTTTCCCAATTGCTTCATCTCGCTCATAACCTGAAAGTTTGACAAAAGTGTCATTAACTTCTATGAAGCGTCCTTCTTTGAGGGTACTAATGGTAATTGAATCGGGGCTGCAACTAAAAGCTTTAGCAAATTTTTGGGCAAAATTTTGCAGAGCGATTTCTGCTTGTTTGCGTTCTGTGATGTCTCGAACGATTGCTAATATTTCGTCTTGACCACTCACTACCAACCGCGCTTCATAATCTCTGATTCCCAAAGGCGTTGTTAGCTGATATTCGCAAGTTTGCAAATTTCCAGAGTCTAAAGTTTTAGCGATCGCTTCTTGGCTAATGGCAGCAACATCACTCGGCAATAATTCCTGCAAATTTTTTCCCACTATTTCTTCGCGATCTAGTGTGACATTTGCCCCCTCACTTTTCAAATCGAGATATTCGCCATCGCGGCTAATGCGAAACATCAAATCGGGAATAGCAGACAAAATTGCTTTATACCGCGCTTCACTATCTTGCAATTTTTCTTGGGCTTGTTTTTGCTCTGTAATATCCATGACTAAGCCATTCCAGAGCAAATCGCCTTTTTTTTGTGGTTCTGGACTAGAAGTACCTTCAATCCACTTTAGTTTGCCACTAGGCGTGATGATGCGACCTTGCCAATGCCAAGGTGTAAAAGTAGCGCGACAAACAGCTATGGATTCTGTAAAGGCTTTTATATCGTGTGGATGAATCAGTTTGCGTAACACGCGAAAGTCTGCTTGTATAACTTCTGGTTCTATTTCATACAAATTTTCACAACCAGAACTTATATAAAGTACACAAACAGAAGCATCCTGCCGTTGCAGAACTTGGAAAATCATTCCTGGGAAATTAACAGCAATTTTTGATAGCAGGTTAATAACCTCTTGCTGACAGTTTGGTGTATAAGGAGACTTTACAACAGTTTCATCCACTCTTTGACCCTTTATAAACAAGTTATTGATGTATAATCAAAAGCCAGAATAGCCAACAGAGCAGTTTTGATTCTGTTAGCGATGATGCTTGCAGAATCAAAACTGTACCTTCTCCCAGAGTAGTTCGTGAGCAAGCGATCGCATTCACCCAATCGGGTGAACCATTTGTTAGAGCGAGGATGTCGCGAACAAGTTAGTGACAATTAGTGATTAGCAACACTTTTTTGACACAGCCCTCGTCTTCAGTTAGCTTTTATAACTCTACACTAATACTATTTGAATCTAATTGAGTATCAAGACGATACTGATTTATAACAATTTAATTTTATAAAAAGCCCAAGCAAGTACTTCTAAAATTTAACTGAAAATATTGCATTATTAATAGTAATAAAGCATTAGCTAATCCCATATCAATTTTATTTGATGGCTTAAAAAATTCGCTTTCAAATTCAAAATGCTGATTTGCTATTCCCTACTCCCTAGCTACATAACAACTTCAAAAATTAAAGCTGATTCATAGATATATCTATTTTATAACTATATAAATAAAAAGTTAAATAGTATTATAAATAAAGTATTAACGATAAATTCCTTTGGTTACTTTAATGATATTTAGAGGCGGATAAAAACAAATTGCTATTTCTCAATAACTACCTTATTTTAAGTACAAAATTGAATTAATTGGTATTTCGCAGTACTTAAAATATAGATTTTTGTATCTATGGGATACAATTTCTAGACACTAAACTAACAACTTGCGTTACTAGCAGTAGGTGAGGCAGTAGATATACTGAAGCTATCTTTAGTTTTACCTAGCTGGTTAGAAAATAAAGCTTGTTAGAGTAATAACTGCATGGATATTGGCAGAAATTTGGCTAAATTTGGCTAATAAGAAAAAAAAATCAAACGTCCTAACCTAGTCACAGAGTAGTTTTGATTTTATTGGAGATATGTAGTCAAAGAAACTACCCTTGACTATTTTTACCAAATATTAATAAACTGTACTCGCTTATAGAAAAGTTGGTGAATCTTATTACTCTTTATAGTAGTAAATTCGCCTAACTATTCTTGTACAAACATATTGCCATACAGTAATTGTGTTGTTCCCTGTGTGGTGCTAAGGAGACTTAATGAAAAAACTTCATCTAGGTTCGATGCGCTCGAACATTTGTTCAGCGCTTAGCTTTGCCATGACTCTGGCTATGGCCGTTAACACTCCAATATATGCTCAAACGCTCACTTCACAATCGACTCCATTAGATCATCTCAAAGCCGCACCTCGACCCGTATTTAAAAAAGGCAATACTCTATTACCCTTGGGCCAAGCGCATTGTGGTTTATCGAAAGATACTTACATTGAATTAGCTAACTATTGGGGGTATGGGCTACCAGTACAGAAGGATAATTTGGCCGAAGTTGCCCAAGCTAATCCTGGTCGCTACCACCTGGTCGCAGGGGTAGGCGAAGTGTATAGATTTTATGATAACTACGATGGGCGTTACCCCGAGCTACCCAAGCTCCCACCGAACACGTGGTTACGTGACACAAGTGGAAAGATCATTCTCAGCGGTGGCCGACCAATAGTAAGTCCAGCTGCACCAAATGAGGCATTTCAAATCATCGGCGACTACTACGGAAAATCTATAAGACAATTAGAGATTACTGCCGGTCAGGCTATCAAGCTGATACAGAACCAAGGTGAAACTGGTTTGTGGGTTCCTCTAGACAACGATCCTGCACAGTTATACGGCCAAGACCCTCAAGTAAAAGCTGACTTCAATAATTCTGGTTTGAATGACTGGTTCGCCTACATATCTCGCAACAAAGCACGACAGGAAGGGGCGCTTAAACAGAAGTTATTGAGTAACTTGCAGTCCAAATCGACGTACTCATGGTATCAGGAGCAATATGGTACTGAGCGTGGTCGTTGGGCTGGATGGTCATGGTATATGTTCCTATATGAACATTTCATAGATTCTTATAAAAAACCAATTGTATCTGATTATACAGCGCCAGAGATGTATTATAATTTTCACAACTCTGGCTGGACCGGTATAGAGTACAATAGCGCCGTGCCATGGGACGCATTGACACAAGCGTTGAATAATATTTCTGGGGCAATCAGTCTGGGACAGAAGTTCACTTATCCTTGGGTAAGTATGGGTTGGGAAGGTTACACAGGTCAACCAATCTCCAGTCCAGATACCTTTATGGGTATGATGAAGACTTACTACACGGCAGGAGCCATCGGGTCTGTGGGTGGGTATTTCGTATGCGGTGGACCAATATGGGAAGCACTCAACTACAATAAGCCGATTGGTGCGACAACTCCCACACTGATCAGGCAATTAACAATACAAGGTCATGCTCATGCGTTGTTCTCACATTTGGAAGAGTACTTGCGTAAGGGTGACCTTTTGCCGGGACCAAATCTGCATCCCTATCAAAGTTGGACTAAGCTATTGCCAGCAATGGAGTTTCCTGCTGAAGGTCAGACACAGCAAGTAGAAAGTAGATGGGGACTTGTGACCATACGGACTGCTCGTGTGTTGGCACGCAAAATTAGTGGCGAAGACCGTTGGCTAGTTACTGCTTGGGCGAATGTCGGCAGCGATCGCGACGTGAAGGTGAAAATTGATAGTAAACTCGGAACTCTGACTTTACGTGCGAGGAGAGCAGGTTCTGTGTATGTTGTCAAATATGCAAATGGTCTGGTTCAAAAGACTCTGATAGATTCTGATGCTATGAACCCGACTAAGTTCTTGTCTCCTTAATATCAAAATGGGGAGTAGGGAGTGGGCAGATGGGGAGATGAGGGGTACAGAGGAAGTTGCAGTAAGTCTTTTACCCTTGCCTCTTCTTAGACCCAATGCAGTGGGGGAAGATATCAATCCATAACACTCTCTACTCACAATTTCCGTTGCTTTATGGCTTGAGCTGGATTACCCGCATAAATTGTCATCGGCTCTAAAGAACTACTAGCTACTCCCCCTAAGGTAAGTACTGCTCCCCGACCAACGGTAACTCCTGGGCCAATTACTGCCTTGGCTGCAATCCAACTACTTTCTTGAATATAAATAGGTGCAGTAACCAGTTTAAAATCAGGATAGCTCCAATCGTGATTACCAGTACACAGATAAACGCCTTGAGATAGACATACATGACTTTCAATGGTGACTAGAGCAAGGTTATCAATCCAGGTATCTTCTCCAATCCATACATAATCGCTAACTATCAATCGCCAAGGGAATTTGATGCGAACTCCCGGCTTGATACGGACACCTTGACCAATTTTTGCTCCAAAAGTACGAAGAAGCAAAACTTTTAAGCCTGACATGGGAAGCAAGCGACTTTGTACTAAGGGTGAACCTAAAAAGTACCACAGAAGTTGCTTCCAATAAGGTGCGCCAGGAATATAATCACCGACTGTGTAACAATCTAGACGCATACTACTAGAGTAAATCAATAACAGACTGAAGACTGGTTCCTGTACGACCTGTGACAATCCAAAGTATGGAGCGTCCTAGATCCCGGATAATAGGAGAAATAGTTTCTTTTTTTGATTGTTCTGGATCTGATAGTACAGAAATTGGTGTAAAGGCGATACCTTTGCTACCAAGAATCATGGTGGCGATCGCCCTAGCTCTAGCCATATGAAAATCTGAGGTAATTAAGTAAATATGTTGTATACCTTTATGCTCAAACTCAGGAACAATTGTAGTAAAGTTTGTAACGGTATCAACAGCACGATAATCTAGGTGAAGACGACTGTCTGAAATGCCAGCAGCTTGAAAAATCGGTCGCGCTATTTCAGGCGGAGTACCAGAGGAAACCCAAACTTCCAAAGCAGGATACCAACGGGCTATTTCGGCGGCTGTCTGTTCGCGATCTATCCACGCCCCAAGAGTCAGGATAGCTTGGGGTTGAGGCGCTTGGTGGTAAGCTATGGCCAAACGCACAGGAATAATCAGCAGCAGGGAGAGGAAAGAACTTGCTAAAGCTAAAATAAAATATTTTTTGCCTAGCCAATGAAACTTTCTGCTCATGCTTTTTCTTTTAATTGTTCGGCTTCAATCAAACGAATTGCCAGCATAATTTCTGCCAATACACGCTCAAATGCATAGTACCAACCGCGCCAGCCATCAAGTATCCCACCCTTGAAAACCAGGCAGTAGAAAAGAATAATGAAAGGAGCAAAAAGTTTTTGTTTGCGGATGCGATCGCCCCAACTTAGTTCGCTCATTGGAGTATTCAATAGCTTCTTGACTTCAATCACCATGTAGCGATCCTGTGCCCATAACCAACGACTAAAAGGTTTGCGATCGTCGTGGTAAATATAGCCAGATAACATTGCTGATTTCCCTTTAACTTGTAAGAGTTGGGTATGACCATCATCAATGTAAATAGATTTATTGATTCTAAAAAGAACCTGTCGAGGAGGAAGTATTGTACCCCTTAGAGGTTTACCGAAAACACAATATTTGAATCTAATAAAATAACCATCTATCGGTGAATCTTCAGGTAATTCCTTGATTTCATCAGTCAGTTTCTCTGAAACAATATAATCTGCGTCTAGAGATAGTACCCACTCGGAGTTAATTTGAGATAAACCGTAATTCCACTGTGTAGCGTGAGTATCAAATTTTCTTTGAAATAATTTAGCTTGAGGATAGGATGCAATGATGTCTAAAGTTTCATCAGAACTATAGCTGTCAACAATAACAATCTGATTTGCCCAAGTTAGTTTTTCTAGCGTTCGCTGAATATTAGGTGCTTCATTGTAGGTTAGAATTAGCGGGGTGATTTTATCTAGCATAAATATAAATACATCAAAAATTGCAGGAAACTAAATTTATTGATTCCTATAAACTTCGAGCCAATAATTCATTTATCTAGGTTTATAAATATAAATTGCTCAAGATTTTTTACAGAAAAGTAGGAAGAAATTCTTTCTGGAGAACAGTTTGATAAATTTGTTGCATTTGCAAGGCTGTTTTTTCTAAAGTGTATTTTTCAGATATAAGTTGACGAGCTCGCTCACCCATTTTTTGGGCGGTTTGAGTATTATTAAAGTAATGTTCTAAAGCCTGGGCGATCGCTGCTATATCCAAGTCTGGAACGTAACCTAGTTGGTTTTGTTTGACAACAGAAGCTAAGGCGACACCAGGAGTCACCAAAACAGGAACGCCTACAGCTAATGATTCTAAAACAGAGACAGCAAAGTTTTCCGAATGAGAAGTCAGAACAAAAAGGTCAGAACCTTGCATCAATATATCTTTTGTTTGGCCTTCGACAAATCCCACAACAAGGGTGCGATCGCGCAATCCACTCTTAACCAGCAAAGATTCTATTTGAGCTTCGTAATCTGGAGTGCCATTACCTGCAAGTATAAAAGTAAAACGATGGTGAGTCAGTTTGCTCAGAGCCGGAATCAGATACTCTAAACCTTTTTTATAATGCAGGCGAGACAAAAACAAAATCACAGGTTCGTCTTGGGGAATGTTAAACTGTTGCCGCAGACGCTGACGAGCATCAGAAATTTTGCTTGGTAAAGATATTCCCAGAGGTAAGACAAAATTAGGTTTGTGCAGTCCAAGTAACGACACTTCTTGCTGTTCCTTCTCGGAAGTAAAGTGGATCGTTTGACTGCTGTCAAGATTTGCTTGTTCTATGAGTCTAAGGTAGGTTTGCTTTTTACGCGTACTTTGTTGTAAAGACCACTCACATAGTAAACCATGTGGAGTGACTATGTACGGAACATTTTTGATCCGAGCGATCGCCATTGCGATCGTTGATGGATATGAGAAAAGAGCGTGGATATGTAGAAGCTCATACTGAGAAATATTTTGCCAAAGCCATTGTGTCAACTCACCAGTGAAGGCATATTCTCTGACGGCTTTGATATTCGGTGAAAAGCGGTGGAAAAACCAAACTGCAACATGATTGTACTGAATGCGCTTGCCAAGCGGAACATCAAGTAAGTTATCACCATCGTCGTTAGTAGTGGCAATTTCGGCATTCACATTAATTATTTGTAATGCCTTTACCATGTCCAAAACAGCTTGACTCGTGCCACCACGCACTTTTGTGATAGAAGGAATAACATGGAGAATTTTCATTAGTAATCAATCAAAGACTAAAAATAATTATACATATAAATAAATTTTATTTTTCAATCTTAAATTTGACTTTTTTGCCAAGATAAATAGTGATTCTGCATACGATCCAAATCTAGTAAATACTTTCCTAGTGATAAATACATCAGTAATGAAAAGACAGGAAAAGATAAATTCCCCAAAAGAATAGCTTCTGAAAAACTTCCTGCTAAAAGACCTACCAAGCCAGCTATAACAGTACTACTATGCAAAAAATAAATAGATTTTGTATTACTTAATTTATGAAGTTCAAACATCATCTTCAAACATCCTAGCCCCATCATCACTATAGGTATAAATCCTATCAATCCTGTAGTGTCTCCAGCAGCTAACCAAGAATTTTCTCCAAAAACCAAACGTCCTCCCTCCAACGGAGAACCAAAAATTGGGTTACTCATAAAGCCTTCCCACATACCAGCCCAAGCTCCTTCACGTGTGTTTCCACCGGAAATGAACCTATTGCTTGCTGGTGTGCTTTGGGTAATCTGATCTGGACTGATGAACCAAAAAATTACACCCAACAAAACACCAACAAATAAGCCCAAGCGTAGTAAAGAACCAGCTCTATTACGATAGAAAAATAAAATCGAGCTAATTCCCATAATTGCGCCAGTGCGAGAAGCTGTGAGAAATAAAAAATATGCAACAACAAGTAAAATAGCTATCCAAAAAGCTTTTATCCAGTCCCATTTTGTGTGGCTTTCAATGAGAAACATGAAGCAGGGAATAGTACCTGCTAACAGAGCCGCTGCATGTTGTGAACTACCAGTAGTTCCCAGGAATCTTCCTTGCACAAAGGTCATTGCATACATATCAAATCTTCCTTGATAAGCGCAGACAATAGCAAAGATGACACCAGTCATTGCCAGTGACCAAACACCTAAGCGGAAATTATATTCATCCTGCAACCATCGAGAAGGTCCTAACTTAAACATCAGTACAATTGCCCCAAATGTAATTAGCGCAAGTAAGGCAAAAGCTACGTCACCATAAACTAGAATCTTAAAAAAAACTGCTACCTGAAATGCGATCAGGTAATATACTGGCTGTGGAATAATTATTCGCCGCCATCCATTGTGTGTTTGCATTCCCAGTACGATCAGCAAACCAAGGAGAACTATGGTGAGGGGGCGACCCATGTCGCGCAATTGTTGTAACGGAAAAACTAAAGGTGGTGGTTCGGTTATCCACTCATCCTGAAATTTTCCTAAGGAAGTTGCATAACAGCAAATACCGAATAATAGCCAAGCTAAACGCCGGGAGTGTCTAGCTTTTTCCAATATGAAAACAGCAATGACAATACCAAATATGCTATAAGGACTAAAGATCAGGGCAAGAAGTTTGCTAATAGGATCTGAATTCATGCTTGAAAATTCATGCCAGATTTTGAGTAGTGAGATTACTGATATTTTGCTTAACTGTTTTCATCTGGTGTGCATCGTGTAACAATTCCTGCCAACGAGTTGCCCAGATATTGGCAGCGTAAGGGGCTGCTAATTGTTGCGATCGCTTTCCCCAATTTGGTAACTCAGAATAGTATTGGTGTAAAGTTAGCATTGCCTTAGCTAAAGCTTTTGGCTGTTCTTTGGGTACGGTTAAACCATTATACCAAGGTCGAATTACTTCAACCGCAGAACCACAGATATCAGTACAAATAATAGGTAACCCAGCCGCAGCAGCTTCAACTAAAGCTAGCGGCCAAGGATCGAATCGACTGGGCAAAATAAAAGCTCCTGCCTCGCGCCATACTGCTTGCATCTGTGATGGTTGTAAAAATCCTCGATTCTCGATTCCTGGTTTTCCCTCAAGATGTGATTCCAATGCTCCTTGTCCACAACATACCAAAGTCCAAGGATTAGATACTTGAGAACGGTAAATTTGGTAAGCTTCTACAAGCACATCAATTGCTTTAACCGGAACGTAGCGACCAACAAATAAAAATGAACGCGGCCATTGGGACTTAAAGCGTTGTTCCCACAATGGAGACCAAACATCATAATCAATACCATAAACTCCATGCGCTATATTTGCTGGTTCAATTCCTAGACGTGAAGCATATTGCCAGCTACGTTCTCCGGCAACAACAACACTATCTATACATTGCAGATAGGAGCGAAGAAACCAAGGCGCTAAATGTTGTTTCCACGTACCCCACCAAGGGGTATCCATAGTCATAACTAAGCCTGTTTTACATAATTCGGAAGCAAACGCCAACTGACGATAAGGTTTATGCAACCAACCGCAAAGAACAACCACATCTGGAGATTCTGCCAACACCAAACGTTTGATTAAATTTGCATCCTGTCTTTCTTTTATATCCAAAAGTCGGCAGGGAATACCCTGCATCAATTGATCGGAAAATGCAGTTTCAGTATGAGCTTGAAAGGCAATGACAAATACATCAATTTCTGGTATTTGCTGCAAAGTTCGCCAGCAGGCTGCCATGTAACCAGAGATATCAGACCAGCAAAAAACAACTTTTAGAGCCATAAGGATTTGTTGATGTTAAGCAAATTCCTGTAAAGCAGTTACTACCCTGTTTACACATCGTAACCAAGTATGTTCTGCTGCATGTTTGCGGCCTCGTTGAACATATTCTCTTGCAAGACGAGGATTTGCTTCTAAGTTTATAAGTATTTGGGCGATCGCATCAGTTTCTTCTGGATTAACAACAATCCCAGCATCCCCAACAACTTCAGGAAGAGAAGCTCTATTAGAAACAATTACTGGAGTCCCTACAGCCATTGCTTCTAGGGCTGGCATCCCAAACCCTTCATAGAGAGAAAGAAACAAAAGTGATGATGCTTGGCGTAATAATCCGGGTAGATCTTCGTCGGAAACCATGCCCAACAAGCTGATATTAGAGTGAGCTTTAGCTGCTTCAATGTAATCAGTTTCTAATTCACCAGCGACAAGAATTTTTAAATTACTTTTGCGCTCAAGGAGAGCTTTTGCAACACCAAGAACATAATCGCCTCCTTTTTTTTGACGCAAACCACCAATGACTAAAGTGTAAGGTGCTTCCATCGGTGGCTTTAAATCTAAAGAATTAAATGACGCAATATCAAAGAAAGACTGCTCAACGCCATTTCCAACTACTACAATCTTTTGCGGATCGGCTCCTAATAATTCCACCATCCGTTGCTTGGAAAATTCTGAAACAGTAAAAACCACCCGACATTCAGATAAAGCACGACGTACCCAACGCCCCCACTTATAGCCAAACCATTGATGCTGCAAAGTACGCGACCAAGGCAAATTTGTTTCAAATGCTTGTACGTCATGGATTGTAACAGCAACTGGGCATTTAGACACTGGGATATAAGTTTCCATTGGCGCATAAAGCCAGTCTGTCTGTTCTGGCAAATATTTATCCATGCGAGGATAGCCAAATAGTTTCCATGTCCGCTCAGTGGGATTTTCTAGTCCAGGAAAAGTAAGCTTGGGTAGTTCGCGTAAGGGACAGCGTGGGTTAAGCTTACCGTCGCTTTCCAACCACTGTTGTGAGAAAAGCAGATCTAACTCAACTCCACTTTGCTGTGCAAGTCCAAGCAATATCTGATTTATATGCCGCCCTACTCCCGTACAAGGTAAGTATGTGCGAATAGGATGAATATAAGCAACTAATTTCACAAATAAATTTCACTATAAAAGTTTAGCTAATTGACCAATGAGCTAACGGCTGAAGGGGATAATTGAACTACAACCTTTTCTCCAAGTATACTTTGAACAAAGTCAACAGTGCCCAGTGCTCGGTAGAATGCACTGCTACATCCTGGTAATATTGCATCATGAAACTCTATTAAATAGGTATTTACTGAATGAATCCAATCCTGAAAATTTCCAGAAAATAAATCTTTCTCAGCACCTTCTATATCGATTTTCATAATATCTATTTTATTGATATTATATTGTCGCATTAGGTCTTTAACAGATATAGCTTGGACTAAATTGCTACTACTGTTTTTGCTTTCACCAAATCTTAAAGCCCAATCTTCATCTTCAGGGTTTTGTAAAAATAATTCACAGCTTTCTTTCCATACAGCTGCTTGTAAGCAAATAACATTGTCGTAAGACTGAGTATTTTTCTTTAAGAGTTCAAAGCTTGCTAAAGAAGGTTCTAATGCAATAATTAAGGCTTGAGGATATTTTTCAGCAAAGTACGCTGTTGAAATTCCGATATTGGCGCCAAAATCAAGAATTACACCTTTTTCCGAAACTGAAAAATCTGATTTAAATTCATTAAAAGCATAAATTGATACGAATACAGCAATATCAGACGTTCCTTTCCGGAGATAAAACTTTTGTTTATTAGCAGGAATTTGAATTTCTGCCAATCCTTTTTTACCAATTAATTTAAAAAAGATACTTAAACCAGCAAACTTGTAGAAGTAGATTAAACGTAACAATGTGAGTATTTGAATATAAACTAAATTAATTCCCATATGTAATATTCCTTTGATATTTTAATTTTTTAGATAACAGCTTTATGTATTTCTACACCAGAAATAATTGTCTCATCATTTAATGAACATTCGCTATCATCTCTGAAAAATATTCAAATCCAAAATTATCAATATGTTGTGGTGTTAATGGTCTAGCATTAACTGTCCGCCAAATTAATTTCTTCACAGAACGCCAGTTAGCAAGTGAGTGAAGCATAATACTTTCAGAATGTCCAATAGTGTAAGCTGCTGCTCTAAATGGCATGGGCTGTAATGGCTTTCCTAATTGTTCGCAAACTTTCTTCATTTTTAAATGCTCCCATAAATCTACAAAAAACTCATCATCTGGAGTTTCCATAGACTTGGGTAAATCTTTTTCAGTTAGCCATACAATATTTGAGGAGGCTGACCAGCAATAAAAGTCGTTGCGTAGATATATCCTTTGTATCCCTTCCTGATACACAAAGCCTTTGGGAAAATACCATCCATTTGAGCCATAATTCTTTTTCACAAAACTGACAAGTTCTTGATGAATAAAATCATCTGCATCCATCCGCATTACATATCCTTGGCCAAAACCTTTGCAGGCAACCATACCTCGTTTGACCTTAAGTTTGATGTCAAGATATACTTCTCCAGTATTTTTTGGAATCGGAAAAGAATCAGTTACTATTTCTATTCTTGAATCTTGAGGATAATTTTGTGGTGGTTCATTGCAGACTAAAATTATTTTTAAGTCAGGACAAGTTTGTCGAAGAATGCTATTTAATGTTTGGGAACAAAGGCGAGAGACAAGAGACCAGTCTTTACTAACTTTTGGACTCTTCAAGGGAACAATAAAAGTGAGAATGGGTGATTGCATAGTATAAATACGGCTTCAATAATTGTTTTTGTAATCAGGCAATAGACTTAAATTATTTTTTTATAAAAAGATGATATGTACTATTAATGGAGCGATTTTGCCGCAAACTTTCTAAAGTATTTCTCCATAAATAATCTAACGTTGTATATAAATAAGATATACAAGATTTTAAAAAAGATTGTTTTTTTAAGTAAAATTTATCAAATAAATTTCTATTAGGCATCAAAGAATTTAGTTTATATCCTGCCCAATGTAGGAGAATAACTTGTTTTTTATGGTCTAAACTGCCATAATTCCACAGAAAGTATTTACCGTTATCCTGAAAAATACTACCTGATTGACGTGCCCACCCGTTTTGACAAATACCTCCAATTACTTCTGCAAAATGCCCGTAGCATAAGGGTTTCATATCGCAGCAATAGTTAATGAAAGCTTGATCTGTATTTCGGGGGTTGAGTTGGTTACGTATTTTCAACGCGTTCTCTGCTAGTTGCTCAAACTCTTCTATTGAAAATAGTCCTTTTCGGGAAGCCCAACGACCAGAGTTAAACCCACGCCCTCGTCTTTCCTTTAATAATTCTTGCCGAAATGTTCCTTGTTCGTAAACTTGATCGATCGCACAGTCATAATGTAGAAAGTCAAAACCAAAAGTTTCTATTGCTTCAATAAATGGTTTAATATCTGCTAACACAATTTGCCGAGCATCTAAGTACATAAAATACTCTAGTGGCCCCCAAAAAGATGCATAGCGTCTGAACCAATAGGGGCCAGTAGGGGTATAACCTAGCTCAAATGCTTGACCGATCGCTTCCAGTCGCGAAAAAGATGAATCAGTATATACTTCAAATTTGTAACTATCGCTCAATTTTAGTAAGCGATCGCACTGTTCGTTAAAAGGAATCAGAATCAGGCGTAAATCGGGGTTGAAGGTTCTGAAGCTGTTGAGAAAAGCGATCGTCCATTCATAAACTGCATCATTCGCTGAAAAATAGACTCCAATATTTTTAGAATGAGCCATATTAATCAATATAATTTTCTATATTTACGTAAAGTAAGAATCCATTCACTAGGAAGCATTTCACGTATTTTACTAATGATGTTTTTCTGCAACCAAAAACTTTTGTATTCATTAACAAAATACAATTCTTGCTGCAAAGATTTGCCAAAGTATTTTCTACAAATAGACCAACGCTCTTTAGTAAAGCTCAATATATCTCTAGAGACTCCTCCTGAAACGTCAAATCTAGAAATAACTACGGGAATTTCCTGAAACTTATAGCCACCAACGTAAACTTTAGCCATGAAATCATGATCTGCACACCAAGTCAAGAACGTATCAAAGGGATATTTAACTTGTAGTTCTCTTTTAACAAAAATACTCTGATGACAAGTAGGTATTTCACGCCATATTATAGACAGGTCATATGGCTGGCGTTGATATGTATGATATCCATATTTATCATTAAGAATATATTCGGTTCTGCCATAAACAACATCCACTGAATTATTAAGATATTTGGCGACATTAGCCAGTGTATCCTCTGCAAAAAATTTATCGCCGCAATTCATAAAAATTATCCAGTCTCCGGTAGCCGCTAAGGCTCCTTTGTTCATGGCATCATAAATTCCAGCATCTTTTTCGCTCACCCAATAAGAGATTTTGCCATCATTCTCTTGTAATAAGTTCACTGTTCCATCGTGTGAACCCCCATCAATGACAATATATTCTATATTTCTAAATGTCTGAGAATTAATACTAGCAAATGTTTCGCGTAATCCCTCAATCCTATTATAACTTACCGTAATTACAGAAATTTTTGGTAACAATTGCTCGAACGGTATTTGTTTTTCAAGAAAACTTTTGGCATCATTTTTTTTTTCAACCATAAATCATATTTAAGTCCATCTTCATAGAGGATTAGTACCGCTTCCAAGTTTTTGATTAACATTTAAATGCTGAGTAAGCAATACAAAAAAGTTAAATTAATTTTTAATTACTTTTTCTAAGGCAATAATTACCTGCAATCAAAAATTAGATGAGAGAGTTTATTGGCTGTAAATATCTGCATCACTTAATTTAGTATCTGGAGTAATTCTTCCTATATTATCTGTTGGATACTTCCAGTATTCGTTAAATAAATGATCTAAACGACCATTCTCAGTTTTGTCCCAGCGTCGTCCTCTCAAACCAAAAAGTAATTGTACTATACTAGCCAAATGGATTGCAGTTTTTTGAAGTTCTTCTTTGATAAAAGCAGCTAATGGAATACCGTAGGCTCCACAGCCAAGTAATGCAATATCAAACTCTGTGGCTTTTATCATTCCCTTCATAAAGTTTAATGCTTCAAACCATGAATCAAATTGATCTTGTTCAAGTGAATTACGCTGAATTGCACGTATTGTTTTTAATTCAAAGTCTGGTAGTATATTAGGATTATTGAATAATAACTTACGATTTACATATTGCATTTTAATATCTTCAGCAAATGGATGAACAACTAAAACTCGCTTACCTTTGAGCTTTTGTGACCACGGATTTTCGTAATGCCAAGGTTCAATATCTAACATTTTAATATATGTGGCTTTTGGGCAAACATTTGAAATAACTTTTTCTTCATTAGGTAATCCTAATAAACCCATGACATCTATTGCAGAAGAAGCACGTAAATATGTTTCAGCGAACCTCTCAATATACTCTGATTTCGTAGTCGGGAAAAAGCCAGCAGGATTATTTATGATTAATCTCAAACGAGAGTTATAACGTTTTTCGTACCAAGGAATGTGTTTGAGAAAATGTTGAATACATTCATATTCTACTGTTCCCCATCTTCCTAAGAAAAATGGCTCTCCTCGATCCAAAAGATTATAAATATAATCATTGACTTGTTGTCCTTTGAGAATTTCTTTGTCTCCGTAAAAATTTGGTAAGTTATCTTCAACAAAGGAAACTTTAGTTTCTTTAAATTCTCCAATATGGAAGTTGCCACCGACTAAATTTAATCCAAACTTTAAGCTCATTTTTAACAGCTTGAAAGTCTCATTGCTAGCATTTTTTGGCAAAATCATAATTTTAAAACAAAAAATAATTGATAAAAATACTCTTATAAAAACAAACTAAAAGTCAATTACGATACAATCTTCCTAAAACTATAACTCGCACGAAAATATAAACATGACCATGCAAACTTCAATATAGATTGAATTGTATTTTTCTGAGGTTCTTGTTTAGATGGAAGCCAAGAGAATCTTTGAGACAGTTGTTGACTGTAGTAAGTGTAGAGATGGCGCATAGGTACATAATTTTGAGATAACCAAGGTTTATCTGAACCTGTATAATGAATAATTTTGGGATTTTTCATTCGTTCAGTTATCTCTTCATTTTCAGGCAAACCTAACAACTTCTCTTTATAAAGCCGTGCTTCTACATTCCAAACCCCTGGCAAATGACAATAATTTCTCCAAAAAATTGCATTTAAAGCATCCTGGTCTGCAAAATGTAACTTACTAGCATTTTCTAAACAGAATTCTAAAACAACTTCGCCATATTGTTTGTTCCGCCAAGAAATAGTATCAATTAGCATCACCCCCGAATTAAAATAAATATCTTCATCATTAATATGAAAGTTTTTTCGAAAAGTATCTTCATAAGGTAGCTGTACATGAGGAACAGCACCAATTGGTTTACCTTTTAATTCATATTTAAACAAATCGTTCAGATCCCCTAGAACAATAATATCACAATCTAAATATATAATTCGTTCGCAGTTATGACATTGGTTTGGGCCAAAAAGCCGTGAATAATTATTCAGGTTAAAATGCTTTTGAAAAGCAGGTAAATACTTGAATAATTTTAGATCGATTGGAATGATTAATACTGTAGCGTCATACTGAGCGCAAACTTGTTGAATTCTATGAAGATTTTCTCTAGAAATATCTGGTGAAAGAATATAAAATTCAAATTTCTCTGGTTTAGATGTGTTTTCTAATATTGAAAGTATTGTGACTGCACAGTAGCGAGAATAATTCTCATCTGCTGCCAGCAAAATAGAAGTTTTTTCTTTCACTTGATTTGACCTTTAAGCATTTAAAAAATTAATCAATGTTATACTTTTCTGGCAATATAAAAATAGCCTGATGGATACAATGAATCCAAAACTTGGAATTTTTTACGTATATAATTACTCTTCTTCAATTGCAAAACAAAATAAAAAAGCATTATAGGCACAATTCTTTTGATTACAGGTAAATATGTGGAAAGGTTAGCAGTCATATATGACCAAGATTCAATAGCGCCACCTACAACCTCAAATAACTCTAATTTAAACCCTATTGATGCAATCATTTCCTTGAGGATGAATTCTGTATAACGATAGAAATCATAAGGTGATTCATGAATACGTTCAAAAAAAGGTACGTTTAAAATCACTACACCATCTTTTCTTAAGAGGCGATAAATTTCTTGGAGTAAAAGCTTTGGTTCGGCTATGTGTTCTAGTACATCAGAAAGAATTATTGTATCAAATGAGTTATCTGCAAGAGGGATGGAATTGTTAATATCACAGAATAAATCGGCATAAGGATTAGGATAAAGCGAATTTTCCCAATCTATACAGTAGTAAGAATTCGCTAAATCTTTGTATAGCCCATATAAAGGACACATTCCACATCCCAAATCTAATAAATCACCTTTGACATAAAGGGGTAAGTATTGTCCATAAACTCTTGCTGTTGATTCAGCAAAAATCCAACCACTTGCATTAAAATCTGGATTGCGTTTATTAACTGTAAGTTGATTATTTGATACTGAAAATTTTGTTTCCTTCCAAAGGTGTTGATTTTTCATTTTATTTAATTTTCTTTATTGAAATTACTACAAGCTTGAATAATAACTGATTGAAAGCGTTCTGGGGAGTAATCTTCCATGAACAATGAATAGCTAGATTCATCAATTTTGTAATTGGTATGTACCAATTCTTGAATACAATGTGCTATCTCTTCGGGATTATTATCTGTCACACTTCTCCAATTATATTGGTTGACAGTTTTTTCCATAATATAACCTTTACTAACAATAACTGGTTTACGATATGCCATCGTTTTAATCAGGATATTGCTACTGAAAGGATGACGACGATAATGCAAAAATACTAGATCAGATAATTTAATGAAGGTATCAAATTCTTCTTCGTTACTTATATAATAATCAAGGTCTATGTAAGAATTGTGCTTTAATTTACTTTTATAAAGTTCAATTGTTTTGATATCTTCTTCTCTAGTGTTTAACTCAGTTAGTCTGAGTTCTCCTAAAACCAGGAAAAAATATTTTTGGCAATCAAGTTTTGCAGCTGATTCCAGAAATAAAGGCAGATTTTTTCTAGAAGTTAAAATCCCTAAAATCGAGATAATTTTTCTGCCTTGGGCATTTTCTTTAATTTGTTGTAAAAGTTCTGTGTTGATAGTTGTTCTCACTAATTGGTTGTTATTAACTAATTCTGGAAGAAAACAACAAGTTAGCTCTTTAATTGTTTTAGAGAAAAATTTTTGATAAATTGGGTGCAAAACCATAATGCCTTTACAAGATGGTAAAGCAAAATTTTTCTCTCTATTGAAATAAATCCTACTTGTTTCTAAACCACATTGTATTTTAGATTGATAGGAAGGTTGAACATATAAACCAACCCATTGCCTTGGCATAAAGAAATGGGAAATGAATGTGGGAACTGCTGGCATTATAGAATCAGCATGTGTAAAAAACACTGGTATCTGCTGGTCTAAATCTTTAATCAGTCTTTTAACGTTCATTAAATTAATTAAAGAAGCAAAGCGAAAATACTGGAGCATCCGCAGTTTCGGTGCAAAAGAATCAATAGTCAACAAAAGTTTGTAAAGAATTTTATCTATAGGTTTGATATTGAGATCGATTACTTCGCAATTGTTCAGTTTTTCCTGGTCAATATTTTCTCTAAGTTTTTGGTTATTGCCACAGCAAGCATAAACAAAATAGTTATTTTTAATTAAAATTGATAAAATATTCATGAAATAAACTTCGAGATGACCTCCTCCTTGAGATCCTACAAACGCGAAGTCTACTAATAGTATTTTTTGCATTTTTATTAATTTAAAATTATATTTATTTAATAGTATTTATAATTTTACCAACCACTTGCTGATATAATTGCAGATACCTTTGAATTTGTAAGTCAAGAGTATATTCTTGTAAAGCGATCGCCCGACAATTTTCACCCATTTTCTGCCGTAGCTGGCTATCTTCAAGTAATTGAACTATACCATTAGATAAGTCTTGTGTATCTTCTAACTGAGCTAAGTAACCAGTAATTCCTGGACGCACTAACTCAGGTACACCGCCGACTTTAAAGGAAATCATTGGTGTACCACAAGCCATGCTTTCTTGTAATACTAAAGGTAAGTTATCAGCACGGGTAGGAAAAATAAATAAGTCAGCCGCAGAGTAAGCTATTGACTTGAGGCGATCGCTACTTACATACCCAAGTTTTAATGTTGGTATTCCTTCTAGATCGCCAAATTTCTCACTTGCCTTTCCCAAAATGAGTAATAGTATTTCTGATTTTAAAGCTTCAGGCAAATTTTGTAGAGCTTTGACAAGCAAGTCTCCACCCTTTCGAGACTCTTGAAGGAGATGTGCGCCAAACATCAAAACTTTTTTATTTGCTGGAATACCTAATATCTCCCTACATTTTTCTGCATTTAGAGGTTGATAAGCATCTGTATCAATACCATTGGGAATGTAATAAATTGGAAAACGGCTCAGCATACTCTTTTTTGCTTGTTCCGTTAGCCATTGACTGGGAGTAACTATGCTCAGATGAGATTTACTATAAACCCAGTTTTTCAGTTTCCATTCTATATGGGTATTATCTCTAGCGATCGCTGGATAAGTTTCCGGATAAGGACACTCACCGCAGCCTCTTTGCCAGCGATCGCAATCATAACTGTAGGAGCAATGTCCAGTAAAGCTCCACATATCATGGAGAGTAAAAATCGCCGGTTTACTTTCAGTTAATCCAGGAATAGCTAAGTAGTTAAAATAGCCTGTGTGCAGATTGTGGAAATTAATCACATCTGCTTGAGTATAGAAATTATGTTTAAAGATATCAAATGTACTAATTAAATTGAGATAATTTAATCCCAAGCTATTAGTAACGCGGGATAATTGATTTTCTAAACGATACTTACGAGAAACAGCAGCAACAAGCTCGCTATCAGTTTCCACCCAACCGACCATGAGCTTTGAGTTAATCCCTTGTTTAAGTAAACCTTGGTGAAGCCGATAGCCTGCGATCGCTGCTCCTCCACCAATATCAGATTGATTAATGTGCAATACATTCATGAAGTTTGTTTAGTAGTTTCCATTATTAGCTTGCAGAAACTTTGTCTAATTTGCTAATATTAATTTTCTTAAACGCCAGTAGAGCCAATTCGGTAGTAGGTGTTGAATTTGACCCCGACCAAAGCCATATATCTTGATCGTCTCGATCCATACGCGCAACTGTTGAGCAAATGTTTTAGGAAATGGATGTCCTTGAATCAGTTCGTCAATATTAATTTTGTCTTGACCAGAAGCATAAGACAAAATCTTAGGTAATAAGGCATCGACTTCGCTAATCATCATGCGATCTGTAATTGGCTCTGAGGCTACGTTTATGCGTGGCAGCGTCGTAGCTTGAAAGTACAAATCTTCTAAAGAGCTTTGCCAGTTGCTTCCAGTGTGAATTTCTACGATCTTTCTTCTGGTCTGTTCACCAATAGACAGTCTAAATTTCTCATCTTCAACTAATTGAGATAAAACTGTTGTGTACTCCTCCAGATCGCGCACACGAATCAGGCTTTGATCCAAAGCTGGTGTATCAGCACCAAGTATCCCACAGTCATCAGAGTATGGATAGCGACTCACCAAAGGTACACCATAGCTTCCTGCTTCAAGGAGTGATGTATTAGAGGCCAGGGGAAAACTGTCAACATAGATGTCAGCAGCTTGGTAAAAAACTTCAACATCTTCACGCTCCGGAAATGTTTTAATTCTACCGTTACAATACTGAATAGCTTTAGACCAATCTTCGCTTGGATTTGCACCAATAACTATTAGAATAGCTTGCTGATATTTCTCTATTAATGGAATATGTGCATCAGCAAAGCTAATTCCATCAATTGTTTTATACTTAGCCGATCTAGCAATCGATATTAATAAAATACTGTTTTCATCAATCCCAAGTATTCGCTTAGCCTCTAGACGATTGAGGGTTCTATGGGTAGGATTTAAAATAATCGGCAGCAGCATGTTGCGTTCTGCTGCAATACCTCTGCGCTCTTGCGATAAGCGCATACCTGAAAAACGGAGATTAGCAATTACATCACTAATACTCGCTCCTAACCACATACCAGTATCGGCATGATTGATAAAAATAATCGGTGGAGATTGCTGCTTATTTGAAAATGCAATTATGGGAATAACATCAGCAGGCATTATATGTAGTACAACAATATCGGCCGATAATGCTATTGTGCGTAATCGTTTTGCCCAAGAGATAACATCACCAATTGTTTCAACCAGTGAATAAATCTTACCGTGACTTTTAAAAACTGCATCTTTCAAGCTTTTAGGCACGTGGACTGAGGGTTGCTGCGTCAACACAATAGAGTGCGAACGCTGGTCATCTTGCTGTATCCAGCGGCGAATCATTGCGGAATGTCCACCAACACTATATACACTAGTAGCAACATGCAAAATATTTTTGACTTTTCCAGGCTGTGAGACGCTATTTCTAGAACTAGAATACAAGCTTGTTTGTATTTTCTTTTGCCCCAGTGCAACAAAAAGCTGTTCTAGTTCTTGACTAACAAACAAACCACAATGTCGTAAGAATGCATATAAAACTGCGGTTTGACCGTATACAACAGCATCATTATACTTGCCACGTTGTATTAAGTCTTTTGTTCGATCGAGAAGGCTACGAAACACCTCAAAGTTTTTTGAAACTAAAACGATGCCTTCTTCTTGCCAAAGGCGGAATGTATTATTAGCTGTTTTTTCCATATTAATCCTTGGATAAACTGTACTACGCTTTGGTAGACACTACACTCAAAAATGATAAATACTTTTCCAAAGATTAATTCCTTCTTTAACTAGTTAAATTGTAAGCATTATTTGATTTGCAACTCAGCTTGTTGTGCAAAGCAGAGTTATTGCTAGAAGAAATTTTTACTAAGAGGATGTTTTAAAACTACTAGCTGAGGTATCCAAAACTTTAGATCCTCCTAAATCCTCCTTAAATAGGAGGACTTTAAGAAGCTTATTCCCCGTTTTTAAGGGGGTTAGGGGGGATCTTGATACAACGCTAGACTTTACAAACATCCTCTAAAGGAATTTTTTCTTGCAGGACTTACGCAAAAATTGCCATAATTTCTCCTAGAGAAGAACGCCAAGGATTGGTAGAGTATGCGTAAGTCCTGCCTTTAAGGCTGACAAGCTATTTTCAAAACTTGCACTACATAGTCCTGTTCCTGTTCAGTCATCTGATGAAATAGGGGCAATAGGATAGTACGATCTTGTGCTTGCTCACTCTCTAAAAGGCGATCGCACTGTCCTCTTTCACAATCACACTTTTGCTGAGCAATTCCACAAGACCAAGTTTCATGATCATAGGCAGGTTCTCGGTGAGTACACATAACTCCACGTCGTGTGGAAATTCCCGCATCAAGCATTACCTGCATCACTTGTAGCTGATCGCACCCTTCGGGCAAGCGAACACAGTAACTCTGCCAGTTACTCCGTGCCCAAACTGCCTCAGTTGGTAACTTTAACCCTGGTATATCTGCTAAATTTTCTTGATACCGTTGTGCTAAATAACGCCGATGTTGCAGAAGCTCAGGTAGGCGTTTGAGTTGTTCTCGGCCGACTGCTGCCTGGATATCAGTCATGCGATAGTTGTAACCCAACGTGGGGTAAGACTCAAATATCACCTGTTTTGCAGCATGACGCACAGTGTCAGGTACGCTCATGCTATGTTGTCGCCAGAGGCGAAACTGCTTGTCCCACTCTGGGTTGTTGGTCGTCAACATTCCACCATCACCAGTGGTGATCAGCTTGCGGGGGTGAAAGGAAAAGCAGGCAATATCTCCACGTGGCTTGCCAATTTTTTCCCATTGTCCATCCCAGAGAATTTCACTACCGATCGCACAGGCTGCATCTTCAATTACTGGTAAATTGTGACTGTGGGCAATGTCCAAAATTGCTTTCAGGTCACAAGGCATCCCCATTTGGTGGACTACAAGAAGAGCGCGGGTGCGATCGCTAATCGCATCTTCAATTAATATCGGGTTGATGTTATATGTTTGTGGTTCAATATCCACAAACACCGGGATTGCCCCACAGTAGCGGATGCTGTTCGCAGTAGCAATGTAGGAATGACTGACAGTAATCACTTCATCCCCAGGCTGTACTCCCACAGCTAACAATGCTAGGTGTAGGGCTGTTGTACAATTGGAAACCGCACAAGCAGATTTTGCTCCTACGTAAGCTGCGAAATCTTGCTCAAAACCAAAGACTTCTGGCCCCTGCGTCACCCAGCCAGAAATAATTGCACGCCTAGCTGCCTCTGCCTCAGCTTCACCTATCCAAGGTTTAGCGATCGGAATATTTTGTTTATTTTCAGACATTGCTTGTTTCCTTCGTCTGCTTTTCAGAACGCCACCAATTCACCAACCGCCGTAACCCCTCTTCTAAAGATACTTCTGCTTCAAAAGCCAATAATTTCTCAGCTTTGCTCACATCTGCAAGTCGGCGCTGTACAGGGTTGACTTTGCGTTCTGAAGTGTATTCTGGCTGCAAGTCTACTCCCATTACCTTAGCCAAGGTATAGGCAAGGTCATTCAAACTGCTTTCTACACCACTGGCAACATTAAATACCTCGTCTGTGACATCGGCTTTGGCAGCTAAAATATTGGCCCTGGCGATATCTTCGATGTACACAAAGTCCATAGTCTGCTTCCCATCACCAAAAATGAGTGGCGCTTGACCTGCGGTGAGCCGATCCATCCACCGGATCAGTACTTCTGTGTAAACACCGTAAATATCCATACGCGGTCCGTAAACATTGAAGTAACGTAGCGCTACATAGTCCAAACCGTACATCTCATAGAAACTACGTAATAATCCTTCATTAAAGACCTTAGCTGCACCGTAAAGTGTACGGTTATTATAAGGATGGTGAGATTCCGTGGTAGGGAAATCTTCTGCCATGCCGTAAACAGAAGCAGAAGAAGCAGCTACTACTTTTTTTACTTTAGCTTTGACTGCGGCTTCCAAAACATTAAACGTCCCATCAGCCAGTACTTCCAACGCCAAACGGGGTTCTTCAGCACATTGGGTAATGCGAATTGCTGCTTGGTGAAAGACGTAATCTACACCTTGCATGACTTCTTCTAAAAGTTTTTGATCCCGAATATCGCCTTCAACAATCACCACAGGGCCATGTTCTTTTGCCCAGGCCAGGTTTGCCAGTCGTCCGCGGGTGAAATTATCCAAAACAATAATTTCCGCAACTCCCTCTTTCACTAGCAAATCAGCAATATGTGAGCCAACTAAACCTGCGCCACCTGTAATTAATACGCGATTATTTTGCATTTTCTTTTAAAAAAACAGTCTATTTTTCGAGTAGATTTTGACCAAGTTGTAAGTAAGTCGGCACTAATATTTCAAGCTATGTTAAGAAATTTGAATGTAGGGTGCGTTGTGCTACGCCCCTACAAAAACACACTTTCAAGCCTATTTTATTGCCTCTTACCTGCTATTTTATTAGACAGAGAATGCAAATTTATCGGCTTCAAAGTCATCCACTACTGACCCCATCTTGCCGCTTTTCACGTCTACCGTAAACAGGCGATTCTTTTTTCGACTTTTGTCAGCAGCAACCGCATACAATTGACCAGAAGCAGAGAAATTCAAGTCTCTAACATCATCGAATACAGGGACTCCTTGAAAGTTTAGTGGGTTCAGTCTTTTAATTTTGACCTTGCCCGTAATTACAGCTTTCTCCTGTAAGTTTATCGATATTAAAACGGGCGTACCCTCCGGGTCAGTCTCAGTTGCAAAAATATTTCCCTTCCCATCTTGGCAGAGATTAGCGAATCGATGGCTGGCCGCCAATGTGGGTAGATCTAGTTCATCCTGAGAAAGAATTTTACCTGTTCTAGAATCGATTACTCTGAACGAAAAAGGCGGGATACCCTCAATTCCGACTATGCACAAAAGTAGATTCTTGGGAAGGCTTAAAACGCTTTCAATAGTCTGATTAGGCGTCTTAAAATCTAGAACTTTTTTTGCTTTAAATTGAGGATTTTTAGCACCTCCAACGGTAAAAAGCAGGCGGTTGAAGTAACCATTTCTTTTTGTAGAGACTGTAGAAATTACTAGATTTCCGTCTCCAAGTGCTGCCAATTTCGTAATCCGATCGCCTTCACCCGTAAAGAAAGCCCGAGACTTTTTCGGTGTAGACAATGGATTATCCACAAACTGAGCTGGCACATCGATTTTAGAGAGAAGTTTTCCCGTCTTCACATCAGCAGTGCCCAGTTCTATTGGTGGAGTTTGGTCTTCTCGATTTAGACCATTGGGTGGAGTCAGAAGTTTGACTCTATAAAAAGCTTCCTGGCTAGCCCCAGGTTTTTGAGCAAGCGCTTTACCGGAGAGATCGGCAACAATAGTGGAAGTCAAACCAGCCGCAGCCAGTTGGGTAAATTCTCGGCGTTTTAATGGTGACATGATACATACTCCTTGTGGGATGGTTTAAGGAACAATGAGGTTTGCATCTGGCGCCTGGGGTTTAGCTCCCATATCTGCTAGAGCGTTAGCAGTTATTTGCTTAGCGCGAATATCCTCCCTAGCTGGGCTGACACCATCGCTGTCTAGCCCCCATGCCCACTGAATAGATCCGATAGAAAAGACTTTGGCTCCACTACCGGCTGTGTAGCGAACTGCATTAGTTATATTAAAGTTAGTGCCAGCAGGTAAGCCCGGTTCTCCAGCAGGTTCAAATTCATTAGCAATGCCATCAGGAACTACTGGCGACTCTGAAAGAGTAACAAGACCAGGAGGGGTAAACCCATTATTGATGACTGTATCCCATTCATTGCCTACTAATAGGGGTAGGCTATCTCCTTGCTGAAGATTAGTGTAGTTATAGTAAGGATCTGAAGGATTACTGACTACAAAATTGAACCCTCCATACCAAGGTGGGCCATAAAAAGCACCAGTATACATAACTCCTAACAAGGCATTTTCCGGTCGGTTGTTCTGGACGCTGCGATATTTATTCGTGGCTGCTGATGGCCCTTGCTGTATGGCAACTGGATCTATTTGCCAGTCGCCTTTGTAACATGCCATCACTCGGTTAGGCTTCACTTGACCAGCAGCAACAGTGGAACTTTCAAACCTGACTCGCCAATAAGCAGTATTGGCAGAGAAAAATGCCAAATTTTTTCCAGCATTGCGAGCATTCTCGAGGTTATCGCGTATTTCTTTAGACCAGTACTCATCATGGCCTATAGAGAGGAAGACTTGGTGATTAAGTAACAGTTGCGGGTTTGCGTGGACATCCATGTTTGTGACGTAGGTCACATTGTATGCTTGAGATTCCAGCCAACGTAGCATGTTGTATTCCACTCGCAGTGGGGTATCAAACTCTTGGGTGCTTGCACTAAATGATTGCCAATATGGTCGGTCGTAAGAAACCTTTAATGCTCTGAGTCCGTTAACACTATTGAATGAATATAAGCTAGAACCTCCCGTAGGGCTATAAGCCAAGACGGTGGAAACGCTGCTTTGGAACAGGACATCAGCAGTGCTGCTATCATCACGCACAACAAACCACACATGCGCCTCTTTGCCAGTTGCCTGTTCGGTCAGCTTGGCTATATAAAGACCACTAGTCCAGTTATTGTCTACTTGCAGGACGTAGGAAGTTGTCCAGTTACACTCCACCAGGTTTGTATTAGGGTCTTTAGTACACGCCGGTTGGACTGTACCATTGAGTGAAGCACTACTCAGTATCAGCCTTCCTCCCTTGCCACCGTAGTATCCCAAGCGATACACGTCGATCCTAAACTGTCCGGCTTGTCCAAGAGAAACTTTAATGTCTAGCGATCCTCCTTTATTGACACTAGTCGCCGAGGCATAGCCGGAAATTTCGCCAGTACCTGGGTTGACAAGCTTCCAGTTAGTTGTGCCGGGATTGAGGTTTTCCGAATAGATGGGATTGGGGTTGGTTGGAATTGCTGAAGCCGAGAAGGTGACACTGCCGATACCAGCTGCCGTTGCGGTGACTACTACTCCTCCAGGCCCAGTCGGTACTCCTCCCACCGTTAAGGTCGTGCTTGCTTGACCGCTAGCATCGGTGATTGCACTGATGGGCGAGACTGACCCCCCACCACTGGTAACAACAAAGTTTACTGTGACTCCTGACTGGGGATTGTTTTGAGCGTTTACGACTCGCACGACTAGGGGGTTGGGTATAGTCGCCCCCGTGGCAGCACTCTGATTGTCTCCACTGACTTTAACCAAACTACTGCCAACGACAAAGGCGATGTCGCGATAATAGTTAGTATTCCGGTGAGAACTGGTTGGGAAAGAATTCGCAGTCACATTAAACACCCCATTGTTGCCGTCTGCGACTGAGCTAAGATCCCCATTGACTATGGGGCTGCTCAGTTCATCATAAGTGGCAACAAAATAAGCGTTGGCGTTGACAGAGACCACATAAGTCGTATTAGCTTGAATGTTAACTGGCGGTTCTAGAAGCTGTTCCTGCCAGCCAGAAGCTGTCTCGTTAGTAAAGGTGACGCCCCCTAAAAACTCTCCTGTTGCATTCCAGATTTTACCAATATGAGTTCCTGTCTCACTGGGGGCTTTCCAGAAGCGAATGGCGGCAATCTGTCCTCCTTTGGTGCTGCGGAATTTCATGCCTAATTCATAGGGATCCCCATCGCTGAAATTTGGAATGCTTGGGACTTGGGTTGTCAGGATATTTTGGCTATTTCCTGAGGGAGTAGCACTGGCTGTGAAGGTAACGCTATCGACTTCGACAGCAGTGGCTGTCACAGTATTAGTCACAGGACTGGTGGCTCCAAAAGCAGCTCCCAGGGTTAAGGTGGTACTAGCCTGACCATTACTATCAGTTACTGCACTTGTGGGTAAGACTGACCCACCACCAGCAGTAACAGCAAAGTTGACTGTGACCCCGGATTGAGGATTACCATCACCGTCCTTGACCTGAACAAGCAAGGGATTAGCCAAGGGAGTTCCAGGAGTACCAGTCTGATTGTCGCCGCCGATCTTTGTAATGGTCGGCACAGCGACAGCTACAAAGTTGATGTCGCGATAATAGTTGCTATTCCGGGAGGAGTTATTGGGAAAAAAATTTACAACATTAAACACGCCATTGTTGCCATCTGCGACTGAGCTAAGATTTCCATTAACTATGGGGCTTTCCAGTTCATCATAAGTGGCAACAAAATGGGTGTTGGCGTTGACAGAGACCACATAGGTCGTGTTAGCTTGGATGTTAAGTGGCGGTTCTAGAGGCTGTTGCTGCCAGCCAGAAGTCGTCTCGCTGGTAAAAGTGACGCTTCCTAAAAGCTCTCCTGTTGCGTTCCAGATCTTGCCAACATGAATTCCTGTTTCGCTAGGGGCTTTCCAGAAACGAATGGCAGTAATCTGTCCCGCTTTGGCACTGCGAAATTTCATACCTAATTCAAAGGAACTCCCATCGCCAAAGTTGGGAATACTCGGAGTTTGATTGGTAAATAAAACAGCCATATACTGTAAGGTTTAGTGACTACGGTTGATAAAAAGTTAAT
This sequence comes from Nostoc sp. CCY 9925, assembly GCF_963920935.1. Taxonomy (NCBI): domain Bacteria; kingdom Bacillati; phylum Cyanobacteriota; class Cyanophyceae; order Nostocales; family Nostocaceae; genus Nostoc; species Nostoc sp. CCY 9925. The sequence goes on from NZ_CAWUDO010000008.1 coordinate 132,103, forward strand.
TCGCCTAAATAGCAGCATTGAGCGATCGCCTCTGAACAAGCTACTATAAGGTTTGATAAGCTTCAGAAGTGACTCCTTACTCAATCTTTACTGTTACAGATGCTAAGTTCCCAGATAAGTACTGGGGATACAATTGATTACGCAGCGTACTTAGAAACTAAATTAGTCTAATTAAGAATGTAGTATAAATAGAGTAAATATTAGCTATCAGTTTGTCGTGCAAATTATTTAGGAGGCACGGCTGGAAGCAATTGCGACGAAAGGAATTTTTTCTTTAAACCTGACAAGGGGTTTTCAAAACTTTCACTACATAGTCCTGTTCTTGTTGAGTCATCTAACTATATCTGCCAAGCGATGCTTCACAGAGTTGGCTTTGTGCTGTGGAGTTTCTAATGACTCTTCAACTTGGAGTCAGAACATGCGCCATCCAGCTCGTGGGTAACCATCATACGGACTTTAGCAACCGTTTCAAAGCCGATCTAGTCCGTCTTGATACCTGAGAAGCGGCTCTTTTGAGATCCCAATTTATTGGCCTTGGCCAGTTATCGGGCAGCACCTCCCAATCGATATCAAGCTTCGAGTTTTTCGTCTGAAGAAGAGCTTGTGCCCGATGAGAAAACTGTGCTCTTTGCTTCGGAGGTACGACAGCCCAATGGTTCATCAGTGGATCGCGGTCAACTCGGCAAAGTCCAACAAGTAGAAGCCGCCGATTTCCACGGCTTCGATTCTGTCCCACTGAGTGGATCATAGTTGGATCTATTACAACCAGATCTCCCGCCTTGGCCGTCAATTGTACCGCGGACGGTGGTCGGTTGGACTTGAGTTGTTCTAGGCAATATCTTGCCGAAATTTCCTTACGGTGTGTCCCTGGAATTACCCAAGTTGCACCATTGTCCTCAGTGGTGTCCGTTAAACAGAAAAACATCCAAAGGTAGGAATGTGTATGGGAAATTTCAAAATCTCGATGCCAGTCGAAGCCCTCGATATGTTGATGCCAGTCAAATCCATCAATATCAGTTTCCTCAGGTAAGTGCCGTGCCTCAAGCAGTGCCATGTCCCATAACTTCGTTTCACCAAGAACGGCAGAACTCAGTAGGTGAAGTGTCTCGCGATCTAACAGATCGCGTGCAGATTGATCCCAGCAATAGAAACGTCGCACCGTACAAATGTACTGACTGGGCAAAGTATGAGAGAGCCTAATTCCAGAGGAAAGGGCGCGATCGACCGCAATGGTCGCCAGGTCGGCAGCTGCATTTAGCTTATCTAAGGTGTTTTGATCGAGCTGATTGGGAAAGACAGTGAAACCATTTTCTGAGATTGACTGTGCGTGCTGCTGAATCGACAAAACATCAAGTTGGGAAGGTATCATCACAGACCCCGAATAATTAAAAGCTTATTGTTTATGTTCTATGTTTTTCTTTGGTTCGTATCCTTCTCGCCAGCGTAAAAACTTAGCAGGAACACCAGCGACGATCGCATATGGTGGTACATCTTTGGTAACCACTGCTCCTGCACCCACAATGCTGCCTTTGCCAATTGTGACTCCAGGTAGGATGACTGCGTTCATGCCAATGTCAGATCCTGATTCAATTTTTACGGATTTGACCTCAAAATCTGTTTGGATGATCTCAGTTTCTATCGGTAATCCAGTGTGGGATGAACATAAAACTTTTGCTCCTGGACCCCAACCTACAAAGTCTTCGATGATTAAGTCTCGGGCATCAAAGTAGCTCTGCGGGCCAATCCAAACATTGTTTCCAATAATACATCTACCTTTAAACCATCCCTGGATAAATGTTTGTCCGCCGATGAACACTCCGTTACCAATCTCAAAAGTTTCTAAGTGTTTAAAATTAACATTAGTACCAATTTGCACACCATGTCCAAACTGGCGAGCCATTGCACGCCAGATGACTCGCCGCATCAATATGTCATAATCACTATCACCCGCTGCAAAGCGCCCGTACAAATTAATTAATGCACTGCGGTCGTACTGGGTACGTAAGTGTTCTGCTAATCCTATTTCAAAGTCAGGATCTTGTTTTAGTTGTTGTGAACCGTGGACAGCCTTAACTAGCTGTGTTCTCCCATTAAGCACATTAGACATTGGTGACCTCTAGTACAACACTTCTAGCGCTGATATCCATGCCTGAAACCTTTATTAATTGTAGTAATAGTTACATTTTTTCTATGCAAATTTAAGCACTTATCACTAATCTATCTTTAATTGCTGAGTTTGGAAATTGCCTAAATTATGTCAAATGGTTATGATAATCACGCTTAGCCTGCTTGTACTAAATTCGCCCAAGGAAACCATTCTATTGGATTTTCTGGTGTTACATCTGCACGAACTCGGATCTGGCGGACTTCTCCCAGGAACATAATATGTGTTCCTAGAGTTACCTCACCTATAACTTGACAGTCAAAGTGTATGGGCAAAGCAGGTAAAACAGGTGCCCAGTCATTTGGCTCTACTTGCAATCCTGCCCTTGCTATCTTTTGCGGATCTTTGGCAAGTGAAGTGTTACCTGCATATTTGATGGCATCAATGACAACATCGTTAATAAACGGCACACCACAGCCGAATTTGCCAGTTTTGCGGATAATATCTAAAGTCACGCGGGGAGCATAACGTTCATTAATTTTGGCGTAAGAAATGCAAGGTGTGATTACCAAGGGATGCCGGCTGACAATTGTTGTTGAGCCACAAGGCATAAGGTTGGGAGTTCCATCTTCAGCCCAGCAAGTAATCATGCCAGCCGAAGAGGGGAAAAAGCAAGGCCACCGAGCTCTGTCATTATCTACTTCTACTTGATCTTCTGGTAAGGGAGGAAGGTATTTGACTGCCATGCCATTTTCCACAGCATCGGCTTCAAAGGCAATCGTACCTGGCGATGGGAAAGCATAGTGAGGTGTATAGCCTTTTTTATAAGTGCCATCTTCCACTGAATCTCCAAGGATGGACACAGGCTTTTGCAGTTCGTACTGTGGTTGCCAAGCTGGTAGACTCCGCCAGAGGATTTGACTACGCCCTTCGGCTATGTCTTGCCGCAGTTGAATGGCATTGATTTCGAGAAAATAAACTCTGTGGCTACCAACGTCAACCCAAGGTTGAGAATAAATTGGTTGACCTGCAAAATCTTTGCCCGGTTTAACCAGTTTTGCTTCATAAACCATGTATGCCGAGTCGAACACAGGTGCGTCATTTGTCAACGCTTTATGTGTTGTTAATCCGCTATCAGCAATGCGTGAGTGAGTTTTTTCTTCGGGTACGGTAGCGATCGCCTTCATGGCTCGATCTAGCTCTTCACCCGGAGGAAGAAACTGCACAGCAACGCTACCACTGCTTTCTAACATATCACCAAAGGCACGGCGGACATGATGCCGTTGTGATAGCTCTTGGGTACAAAAGCTCAGAGCTAAAACGTAGGGAAATCTGTTGACAATTGATGCTCCGACAACTTTTTCCAGGGCAACTTGGGAACCGTCAGCAGTGGTGACTAAACAAATTGGCGAAGGAAAAAATCCCGGCCATCGACTATCATTTGATAGTTCTTCGAGACTTTCTGGTAAATCACGGATATAAACCTGTTTGTCTTCTGTGGTTCGCCAATTACTAGCAGCTTGCAAGTTATTCTGTGGCCACAGATAGCGATACTGTTCTACAAAATTAAGCATTTGTCGTTTCTAAAATTAAAGAATATTTGTAAACCTATAGAGTTTTGATAGCCTCTTTCAGCTTCTGACTCACAGTTGCGATCTGTGCTGTTGACAATTCTGCATACATGGGCAGTGATAACTCTTCCATAGCAGCTGATTCTGAGTGGGGAAAATCACCATATTGATAGCCTAAGTCAGAGTAAGCTGTTTGCAGGTGGACTGGGATGGGGTAGTGAATACCTGTTTGAATACCGTGCTCGTTAAGCTGTTGCTGGAGAAATTCCCGTTGGCTGGTACGAACTGCGTAGACATGATAAACGTGACGGCTGTAAGGTAACACTACAGGTGTAGGCACACAGTCGGCTAACAGTTGATTGTACTGGGCTGCATGTGCGATTCTGCCTTCCGTCCACTTTTCGATATAGCGTAACTTCACCCGTAAAATCGCTCCTTGAATGCCATCCATGCGGTAGTTATAGCCTTTGAGGACATGGTGATACCTGCGTTCTTGACCCCAGTCACGTAGCATCTGCATGGTATGGGTGTATTCTGGATTCTTGGTAACTATCATACCGCCTTCACCGTAAGCCCCTAAGTTTTTACCAGGGTAAAAACTAAAACAACCAATATCACCGATACTACCGACGCGCTGACCTTTGTACTCGGCTCCATGAGCTTGGGCAGCATCTTCAATTACAGTCAAACCATAACGGCGAGCAATTTCCATAATTGGTTCCATATCTGCTGGTTGACCGTATAAATGTACGGGCAGAATGGCTTTTGTGCGCTCAGTTATCGCCTTTTCGATTTGGGTAACATCTATGGTATAAGAAACCGGATCGATATCGACAAAAACAGGTTTAGCTCCGGTATAACAAATTGCTGCTACAGTAGCAACGAAGGTAAAAGGTACGGTGATTACTTCGTCAGCAGCACCGATACCAGCAGCTAGTAATGCTAGATGCAGGGCGCTAGTACCTGTATTGACAGCAATGCCATAATCTGCGTTGCAGTAACTGGCAAACTCTTCTTCTAAGGCTTTAACTTCATTGCCCAAAATGAATTGAGTACTTTCTAAAACTTTTAAAACTGCGGTATCAATTTCGTCTTTGATGCTCAAGTACTGAGCTTTTAAATCTACAAATGGAATCAAGCTGCTACCTCTGCTTTTAGTTCAATTAATTTGCCTTGTTGCTTCAAAGACTGGGTTGCAGCTTCGAGAATTCTGACTACCCGCAGTCCTGCTTCTCCATCGGTTAGTGGGCGATCGCCTTTTTGAATACAATCAATGAAGTGTAATCCTTCTGTATTCAATGCCTCTGTGACATCCAACTTGGGCGACCACATATCTCCTGTGCGATAACCAATCATCATCTGGTACACGCTTTCAGCATTGCCATTGACTGTAATACCCTTGTCGTAAATCTTCAGTTTCTCACTTGGTTCTAAGTCATCGTAAACAATCATCCGTTGACTACCACCAATCAATGTGCGGCGGATTTTCACTGGCGCCAACCAATTGACATTGATGTGAGCAATGAGATTTTTGTCAAAGAATAAGGTCAAGTAGGCAAGATTTTCTGGTTCTCCAGGAACGTGACTGACGCCTGTGGCTGAGACAGCATAAGGCTGGGATGGCAATACGTAATTCATGATCGATAAATCGTGGACTGCCAAATCCCAAATGACATTCACATCATGCTGAAAAAGTCCCAGGTTGACGCGTACAGAATCATAGTAGTAAATGTCACCCAAAGAATTAGTGGCAATCAAATCGTGCATTTTGCGTACAGCACCTGTGTAAACAAAAGTATGATCCACCATTAACACTAGCTTGCGTTTTTCTGCCTCTTCAATTAGGCGCATTGCCTGTTCGGAGGTAGTTGTCATTGGCTTCTCTACCAGCACATGTTTACCAGCTTGCAATGCAGCTAAAGCTAATTCAAAGTGAGTTGAAACTGGTGTGGCGATCGCTACAGCATCAATCTTGGGATCTGTAAAAATGTCTTGGCAATCTTGAGTAACTTGGATCGCAGGATACCGAGCTTGTACTTTTGTCAAGAGTTCTGGTTTAAAATCGCTGACTATTTTTACCTGAACACCTGGCATTTCGACAAAATTTCTGACTAGATTCGGCCCCCAATAACCATAGCCGATGACACCGATATTAATCATATTTTCTGTTGCTTTTAATTAATCTGAATTTATTGTCGCTGTTAACTACTGCCACGAAAACGTGGCAATCATTGATAGTTGGATCGCAAGTTATTTGCGATTCCATATAAAAAACTTTATCTTTGCAAGGCTTCAGAATTTACCCAGCAGTTATCCAATGTAGAAAACTGAAATTGTTCAAAGAATAGACAAGCAAAAATCTCACAAACTACTAGCTGAAATTTGCAAATTTTGGCGATCGCGTACATCCCCTATGACCCGAGCGGGAACTCCAACTACAATCGCATAATCAGGAACATTGTGAGTTACTGTTGCTCCCGAACCGACGATGGCTTTTTCACCAATAGTTACACCCGGCAGGATGGTAGCGTTACTACCAATAGATGCACAACGCTTCACTAAAGTCTTGATTGTATACCAATCATCGTCTGTTTTTAAACTACCATCTTCATTGGTTGCACGGGGATAAAGGTCATTAGTAAACATGACTCCATGACCAATAAAGACTTCATCTTCTAGGACAACGCCTTCACATAAGAAACTGTGGGATGAAATTTTACACCGACTGCCAATGGTGACATCTTTCTGAATTTCGACAAATGTACCAACTTTTGTGTCATCGCCAATAATGCAACCATAGAGGTTCACAAGATCGGGATGAAAAATTTTGACATTTTTGCCTAACTGGACATCATTATTTATTGGCATAATTTCTTATATTTTGAAATCACTAGGAATTTTAATGACATTTTATTTAGATTAAGTAACTTGCCAAATCGCATCTTCTATATAAGTAGATTCATCTGCTTGATATGGATCGTCTGGTCGCTGTATAGTGGGCGTTAAAATCTCAAACGGACAAATGTCTCTTAAGTTTTCAAGCAAAATTCCGCTATGAGCGCCATGTCCCAACCAAGTTCTTAAGGTGTAGGAACCCATATACAGCCTAAATTTTGGAACCTCACACCGAACAATAAATGTTCCCTTCTCCCGACAAAATGGAGCTTGATGAGCTTCAAAAAAATAGAAGGCACAAATAGGTTGTTCAAAAGCGCTAATAACTTGGAAGGAAAAACGCAAGTTTTCGTGAGGGTTAGTGATGTGAAGTGCAAACTCAAAAGTTATTGGCTTACCCCAATCGTGAAGTCCATGCTCTTGAGAGGTATGAACTTTTGCCCAAGCTATATGGTTGCCAGTTTTGTTTACAGGAGGTTGGTAATAGGCTTGTAACTCAGAATTATCTTTTTGCCCAGCTAGATATAATTGCACAGCTTTGCTAGTATCACCATCAAACTGAACGCTACCCTTAGAAAGTAGTATGCATCGTTTGGTGAGTTGGGCGATCGCTTGCATACTATGACTGACAAATAAAACTGTTCGTCCTTCTTTAGTCCCGACATCACCCATTTTGCCCAAGCACTTCTTTTGAAATGCTGAATCACCTACAGCCAAAACTTCATCGACAATTAAAATCTCTGGCTCTAAATGGGCTGCAACAGAAAAAGCAAGGCGGACATACATTCCTGAAGAATAGCGCTTGACTGGGGTATCTAAAAACTTCTCAATCTCAGCAAAGGCAACTATTTCATCAAATTTCTTCTTAATTTCGACTCTACTCATCCCCAGAACGGAACCATTGAGATAAATGTTCTCACGTCCCGTAAGTTCTGGATGAAATCCCGTTCCTACTTCTAATAAGCTTGCTACCCGCCCTTTAATGGCGACACGTCCCCTTGTCGGTTCGGTAATCCGACTCAGAACTTTCAACAGTGTGGATTTACCAGCGCCGTTGCGCCCAATAACACCAATAGCTTCGCCCTGCTGAATCTCAAAGGAAACATCTTTTAATGCCCAAAATTCTTCCCGTGTTGGGCTGGGCATTTTTTTGCCCCCAGGTTTAATAAATGTTTTGGCGAAAGATTTAGCACTATCAGCAATTACATCCCGCAGCGCTTTGTAGCGAATTCCTTCTTCCTGCTGGTGAGCAATAATATATTTTTTGCTTAAATTTTCTACACTAATCATATTCTCAGACATCTGCACAGATCCTTGCTAAATTACGTCAGCAAATGTCCGTTCCATTTTGCGGAAGTACCAAATGCCACTTACTAGTAACAGGGCAACTAGTCCTAAAGATAGGGTGAATCCAGTCCAGTAAAGTTTGGACTCTCCGCCCAAAATTGCCCAGCGAAAGCCATCAATCACGCCTACCATTGGGTTTAAATAGTAGAGCAAACGCCATTGCTCGGGCACAATGCTGCTACTAAAACCTACGGGCGATATGTATAGACCAAACTGCACAATAAACGGCACAATATAGCGAAAGTCTCGATATTCCACATTCAAAGCTGCCAACCACAAACCCACTCCTAGTGAGGCAGCAAAGGCAATGCTAATAAATAACGGTAATGATAATATCCGCCAACTGGGAACATAATTATACCAAGCCATCAGCCCTAAGAGGATCATCCCAGAAACGAGAAAGTCCACAAAGCTCACAATCACAGAACTAGCAGGCACAATCAGCCGGGGAAAATACACTTTAGAAATCAAGTTGGCATTACTAATTAGGCTGTTACTACACTCAGTTAGGGCACTGGCAAAAAACTGCCAAGGTAGCAACCCAGCAAATACCAGTATTGGATAAGGTGCTGTCCCTTCTGAAGGTAATTTCGCCAAGTTTCCAAAGATGACGGTGAAAACGAGCATTGTTAAAAATGGTCGAATCAGTGCCCAGAGCATACCAATGACTGTTTGCTTGTAGCGTACTAAAATATCACGCCAGGACAGAAAATAAAATAGCTCTCGATAGCGCCATAGGTCTTTCCAATACTGCTGCTCTGTTTGTCCAGCTTCAATTATCAGCTCTGGCTTTGACGTAATTCTGTTATTACTCATAATATTGATTAAAGACCACGCTTTTGAGCGTTAATTGACAAACTGAAAATCTTTGATGCTGTGATAGTTTAGTACTCTTGATTGCCTGCGAGTAAATTCTCCCACGGAAGGGTTTCCCTGAGGATCGATCGCTCCTGTTACGTGCTGCCAAAGTTCTTGTGGCGCTATAGCAACTTTATAGGTGCGTTCGTCTGTCTTACAGACGTGATACCACTTTGTCTGCTGGCACTCGTCGCACCAAAAGGACTCCAGCCACTCTCCTTCCAGGGAAACTGCGGTTTGGCTTGCTACTAGCATTAATGCACTACGGCGACTCATACCCCTCTCCTGCAACTGTCCTGCTTGATCGGCAAACAATTGATATTTTTGACTCCTGCTTTCCAGGTAGCAGCCATGAATTGGACAGTAGATACCTCGTCGTTTTGAACGTTTCCGATTTCGGTCACACCTTCTCTGCAATTCGACCTCCCACTTGAGTAAGTATACAGAAAATTCTGGAAGGTTACGTTGGAGGAACTGAGATCAAAAAGACCATCAAAGCTCGTCTCCTAAAGTTAAAAAACTAAATACTATTTAATTACAGTAAGCTCATTTACAAAGATTCTTAAATCAGCAATTTATTTTTTGTAATGTGGCAACAAGTTTAACTTATTATCAGACAACATATTACCTAAATTTTTTATTTAAGTGGTTATTTATCACTGTCAATCTGTCTTAGAGCATAACATACTCGAGCGACTTTATATTATCTTAATCAACCTCATTACAATAGGAACACAAAACTCTTTTTGACCTCATTTTTAGGAGTTTAAGCATGAGAATAAGTAAGGCTGATAAATTATTTATCATCTATAAGCCTAACTTCTAGCTCTTATTATGGAACTGTTGTGTGAATTATTTTCAGCTTTAATGATGCATTAAAAACAATCCTCCAAAAGCTAATTTTTTAGTGAATATCCAAGAGTTTTATTTAAGCAAGGCGTGAATCAAGCTTAAATAAAAAGTAAATATTTCTGGGAAAAACAAACAGTATTTTATATTTTGCCTATTGTTGCAGTGTTTACATATTCAGAAAGTACTGCCAAACTTAAAATAGATGGCAAATACTTACCATCAACGTGCGAGCTTGAACTGACCTTGCTAATAATATCTCCCTGGAAGCAGAGGCAGGAAGAAAGGGCAAAGCAGAATAATTTGTAGCCTGCATTTTTGAGGATTGGTATGAGGCTAAAAGCCTTTGGAGCCTACACCAATCTGTATCAATTAGTTCTCAAAGAACTATTTTGTATGGCTTTGAGGCATAGCGATCGCATCATCTGATAAGATTGCTTGCTGCAAGACATCAAGGTATTGTTGAGAGATAATCTTGGGTGTGAAATGCGATCGCAAGTACTGACAACCTGCCTTGCCCATACGCTCCCCTAATTGCTGATCGCGACTGAGTAAGCGAATAAATTGAGCTAAAGCATGACTATCTCCGTTGTCAAATGTGCCACCGCACTCAGCTTCAGCAATCATTTCTCTCAAGTATGAATACTGCGAACAAATTACCGCTATCGGTCGCCCTGATGCTAAAGCTGAGTAAAGCTTGCTCGGAACGACTAAACTTTCGGTGGATGCATCCACGCTCACTAGTGAGAGATCGCAAGCCGTTAATGAATAAGGCAGCACCTCTTTGTCTTGATATGGGAGAAATGTAAAATTCAAGAGTCCTAATTGATTCACTTGTTGAATCAATTCATCGCGTTTGGCTCCACCACCAATGCAGACAAACTGAATAGGCTCATCTTGCAGTTCTTGAGCAGCTTGGAGGATAGTTGCCATATCATGGCAGCGTCCCATATTTCCGGAGTAGAGTACGGTAAACTTGTTTACTAAGTTATGCTCCAACGCAAACCAATTTTCTTCCTTGGCAATTGGCACAATCAATTCCGGGTTTGCCCAACTGTGGATTACTGAAATTTTATCGGCTACTTGCGGGCAGTTTGCTAGCACTTTCTCTTTCATTGCTGGACTAAGCACTACGATTCCCTTCGCATTTAGCCAAACCTGTCTGTTAATAGCACGCCATAACCTTGCGATCCAGTTATGCTTTGAGATTACTCCCAGAGCGATCGCAATATCGGGATACAGGTCATAGAGAATGCAAACATAGGGAAGTCGAAACAATAGATGAGCTATGTAGCCAATTACTGGCAAAAAAGGCGGGGCTGTAGTGACTAACAATACATTGCTGCGTCGCCAAGCTCTGAGTAGATAGAGCATAGCACGTAAGGTATATAAGATCCCATTGACAGCTTTCCCACGAATTCGCCCTGGCCAAAGTTGGGCTGTGCGCGATCGCTGAACTCGGATTCTACCCATACGTTCAACTGCTAAAGCAGCCGTATGCGAGTCAAACGCATATCCTGGCTGACTTGTAAAAACCTCAATATTAACTCCTTGCTGCCCCAATTGTTTCACCAGTTCCTCAATCAGCTGTCCCGTAGGAGCATAGTCTGGTGGAAAAAATTGTGTGATCACAGACAATTTGATGGATTGCTGACTTTTCAGAGAATAGCCATTTTTTACATCTATCCGTGTCGAAATGGATTGCAAAAACTTTTGATTAATCCATTTATTAAGTCTCATCAGTTGTATCCTGCTCTATAATCTTGTTCAACACATTACTGAACTGCTCAAGCCATTAGTTACACACAAAAACTTGTCTTATTAAGAAATACTTTCAATATTCCTCGGGCAATATTGATTAATTTACTGGTATACATAGAGTCTCTTGACGGTCGCACATATATACGCTAAATGCAGTGCTAATTTTAGCCGCTTAAACATGTATGTGGATATATATACTCGTTTAATTTGTATACGCGATCTTTTGGGAACATGGGAACACAACAAAAAGCAAAAGTCTAAATGGCTACCATCATCTTACGATGTCTAATATTACTCTACAAGAATACCTTTTACAGACTTCTAAGCAGCTTTACTTGATGTATAGATAACTATAAAAGGTACTATCCACTGGCGTTGCCTAAAAAATTCGGAGTCTATGGTCATTGGGCTTTTGATATTTTGACTTAATTAATTGTAACTTTAGTAAGCAATATTTTTTACATATAAAATATTAAGTATTGTTTTAAATTCAATATCATATTTTACATGTAATTTCTTACAAGAATACCATGAGAAAACAATGTTTAAAATTTACCTAGCCACTTTACAAAAAATTTATTTTTTGAGAATGCACATAAACAAAAACTTCACAAACTAGTTACTTTGTTATAAATAAATTTTGGTAAGTGAAAATTTGTATATTTATTAAGTCTAAATTAGTACTTTTATGATGTTACTAGTAGGTCAAGTATTATAAGTATCAATTTTGTACACCGAACTAATCTTCAAATTTAAAATTGTATTAAATTTTACTCAATCAAGACATAGTAACGGTTTTGAGGATAAAAATTGACAACTCACCTAGTGATATTTAAATTACTTTGGCTACAATTGGGTAAAAGATTTCTCTTCTGCTTTATCCAAACGACACTTTGATGCAATTCGAGATTCCTTTTGACTTGACCTATGAAATGGAACTAAAAAAATGTATACTTAAAAACAAATATTTTATCATCATTGCTTACTCACCGAGAATTTGAGAGAGTGAAAAGCCTAAAATTATAACAGTTGAAACTAAGTAAGCGTTACCATAATAGAGGGTTAAAACTAACCTAGAGGATGTATTGATATTTACAAATTATCAAAATCTTGATTTCTGCTTCCCATTGATGACGCATTGTACTAACCAGCTTGCCAGTTTGGCGGCTAATAATAAACCTTTGTGTACTTGCTTCCTTAACTGGAAAGTACCGAAGCTATTAGACACATTAATTTTGTAGCGTAATTAATTAAGTATTTTTAAATAGATGGAGAATCATTCTTCTGAATCGTCAAGTTATGACAAGAATAGGAACTCTGTACCGCCATTTCTTCAGTCTCAACCTTTGCCGTGGTCACAAGAGGAAGCAAATGATTCGAGTTTCGCACAAATTCTGAGTGTTGTACGGCGACGAGCGTTAGTCATTGCAGGGGTAACTATTACTCTAACGACAGTTGTTTTTGCCAACTTGATACTAAACCCCGACTTACCAGTATATGAAGGCAATTTTCGCTTTTTAGTGGAACCTGTAAATGATGACTCGAAAGTAGTAGATATTGTCAAAGACCCTAATGTCAGCAAATCTGGTTTAGATTATCAAAGTCAAATTGAGGTTCTCAAAAGCCCTGAATTGATGGGAGAGATTGTAAAGCACTTACAAACTACCTATCCAGATATTAGCTACAGTTCGCTGATTGCAGATTTGACGATTTCTCGGTTTGCTGAAACCAAGATTATAGAAGTTCGTTATCGAAGTCACGATCCAAACCAAATTAAAATTGTACTCGACCAAATTGCTAAGGATTATTTAGATTATAGTCGAGAAAGGCGGCAAACCAAGTTACGCCAAGGAATTCTGTTCGTAGAAAAACAGCTGCCATCTATCCAAAATCGAGTCGATCAGCTTCAGAAAGAGCTGCAAACGTTCCGGCAAAAGTACGACTTTGTTGACCCAGAAGTCCAATCAGGACAGGTTGTTAGTCAAATCAGTAACTTGTCAAACGAACGACAAGCGGTCAATCGGCAATTGGCAGAAGCTCGCGCCAATCTATCTTTTCTACAGGGAAAAGATGGTAAGGTCGCAATGCTCAAGGATGCTGCTTTGTATCAACAGTTGTTGGCTCAATTGCAGCAAGTAGACGTTCAAATTGCAGCAGACTCAACTCGTTTGCAAGATACTAACCCAACCATCCAAACATTGAAGCAGAAACGAACAATGCTGTTACCCTTGCTAAACAAGGAAGCACAACGCTTTCTGAGTACAAAAATAGCAGAAGTAACGACTCAGCTTCAAACTCTAGAAGTGCAAAGTCAAGAGCTTGCTAAAGTAGAGCAAAAACTTGAACTACAGCGCAAGCAATGGCCAATTTTGGCACGACAATACACTGAACTACAGCGAAAATTAGAGGTGGCGACTGAGAGCCTGAATCGTTTTTTATCGACTCGCGAAAATCTCCAAATTCAGATATCTCAGACAGAACTTGGTTGGCAGTTGCTTGAGGCACCAAGTGAGCCGAAGTTTCCGATCTCAGATTCGAGCATCAAACGTTATTTAATACCAGGGTTGGTTGGGAGCATAGCTTTAGGAATTGCCATAGCCTTACTGCTGGAAAAGCTTGATAAGACCTACCATAGCGTTCAGGCACTCAAGGAAGAGGTCAAACTGCCGTTGTTAGGAAATATTCCATTTGAAAAACAAGTCGAAAGCACTCAAAACCAAGCAGCTAAAGGGAAAGTTCCCATAATAAAAATACCAAGTCCCATTTTAAAAGGCATTTATGGCTTAGGTGTCGTAGGAAAAAAAGACCATAGCAGCTATCGGACAAAATTTTTAGAAGCTTTGCGGGTACTTTATACAAATTTCCAATTGCTCAGTGGCGATCGCTCCATTACTTCTATAATTATTACCTCAGCTATGGTTGGCGATGGTAAATCTACTATTGCTTTTCATTTAGCTCAAGTAGCTACAGATATGGGGCAACGAGTACTACTTGTAGATGCTGATTTACGCCAACCCAACATTCACAACTTATCAAATTTAAATAACTCACGAGGATTAAGTAGTTTAATCTCAACAAATGCACCAATGAGTGATGCAATCCGAGAGCTACCCTCAATGAATCGACTATCTGTAATCACTGCTGGACCGATATCGTCCGACCCCACAAAGCTACTCTCATCTGAAAAGATGAAGCAACTAATGACAGATTTTCATAATACCTTTGACTTAGTAATTTATGACGCTCCACCTTTGTTGGAACTAGCTGATGTTAGCCTGCTAGCACCCCATACTGATGGCATGTTGCTAGTGGTAAGAATTGACAAAACAGACTCATCAATGATAAAGCAAACTTTAGAGCATCTAAAAACTTATCGTATGAATGTTTTAGGTATGGTTAGTAACGGTCAAAGGAGCAATATTAATGGTGATTAACCCAAGTTCCTAGTTACTGATTTAGGCGGTTTAAGACCACTGGCTATTGAGTACTTAGTATGCTAAATCAATGCAAGTTGGAGCTAAACTCACCCCAATCCTCCTTTATTGGGAGAATTGGGGAGAGAAAATGCTATGGGAACAAGTAATGATACTCACCGACATAAAATGCACGGGGTTTTCAATATATCCCTTATAGATTCTCTTGCCAAAATTAGCCGCCAATAGTTGTGCGTTCATGTACAGAAGGTGCGCTGGAACCATTACCCTCTGTCTGTCCAACTTTCGGGGTACTATGTAGTCGGAGGTCGGGCTGGGGTGGTTGTGGTTCTGGCCCCAGTGGTTGGGGATTTGCTACATACTGGAATTCACCTTTGCCATCCATTGATGGACCCTTCGCCCAGCGACCTTCGGCGCTTTCGGTTCCTTCTGAATGATTCCAGAACTGATAGGAAAACTCACGTTTCTCCAAGTCCAATGGGAAAGAACTGGGAACTGGAGTTTTTTCGAGTCCAGAACGTTCTAAATCTTCAATGGTTGCTAACCATAGGTTTTGATGCATCGTATCACGGGCAATCATGAAGCTCAAGGTATCTTTTACACCAGGATCGTCGGTCATCTCATACAGTCGTATTGCTTGCAAACGCCCTTGACTTTCTGCGTGCAGATTAGAGCGAAAGTCAGCCAACAGGTTACCGCTAGAAACAATAAAGCGACCATTCCAAGGATAGCCAACGCTATCAGATGGTGTCGCACCCAAACCAGAGACAATAGCGTGTTGGGGGTTCATCGCCGCCGCCATAATCACATCTCGTGGATTACTACCACCCATCACTGCACCCACAACCGCATCTTTTACACTTTCTTCTTGCATTTTGAGCGGTGCTTTATCGAGCAAATGGGCAATCATTGTAGCCAACATCTCAACATGGCCGATTTCCTCAGTACCAACATCTAGAAGCATATCCCGGTACTTGGCAGGCCCTCGACAATTCCAGCCTTGAAACAGGTACTGCATCATCACAGTCATTTCACCAAAAGTGCCACCAATGAGTTCTTGAATTTTCATTGCGTAAACCGGATCTGGTTTTTCTGGCGGCTTAAAATACTGTAGTTTCTTGGTGTGATAAAACATTTGGATTCCTTTTTAATTGCAGATAGTACAAACACAAAATCAAACTGTTGCCAAAGTTTTATTCGATATTTGTGTTGCCTCTCCTTATTTAGGAAACTAAGTAAATGTTTTATGTTCATCAGCCTATAGTTTGATAAAAATGTTATATAAATCCAGCATATTTAGAACTATAGATATATATAAAAAAACACAGATTAGAAATCATCTGTGTTTCTCCAAAGTTGAATTTTCAGTATCTAATTTTCATCCCGTCCGTGAACTTGAGCAGGAGGACTTGTTGCCTCAACAGCAGTGAATGGTTCTAGAATTTTGTATGTGTGGCTAGCTCCTTTTGGTACTACCCAAGAACTCCCTGGCTCTAGTAAGATATTTTGTCCTTCAATGTGCAATTCTGCACGACCATTGATTACATAACCAACAGTTTCATATTCCCGCGCCGTTGGATCTTTAGGTTCATTCGGTTGCTCATTTTCCCATAAACGCATAGAAATACTTTTACCAGATGCCAGATATTTTTGACCTAGTTGACCTTTAGGAGAATAAGCAGAGTCTATTTTTGTAACTGTTTTATCAGCCATATTTTCTCCCTTGAATAATGTACGGTATTTGTATCTGATTTGTGAATTTATTAAGTAGGCAATAGACAATATAAAATTGCCTATTGCCTATTCTGTTCCTTATCTGAAGTGTAGATAATTTTTTAGCACAATCAAATCAGATTGGTATATGAGTCAAAGAATTAGACTCAAAACTTGCTAAAATTCTAGTCTCTGTTTCTGACTGGTGTGTTAGGAGGATATTGATAATAACCTTCTGTATCTCTCTGTGATCTGCTAGTTCTGTCTGCGGCTTTGTTTTTTGTAGAATCAAAAAACTCTTTTGTAGCTCGAGGAGTTTTTTCATCCAAGTTAAGCTTTTCACGGACATTATCAGCAGCGTTTTTTAGCTTGTTCTGGGTGTTTCTAATTTGGTTATCGTTTCTAATGTCACCTTGTCCGTCTGGTACACCTTTATAATAAGTGCCCTCTGGAGTTATAACATCAGCTTGTGCTACATTACCGTAGCTAAAAGCTTGACCGAGTAAAAACATAAATCCTACCAGAAAAACCACAATCATCTGACGGATACGAATATTTTTTAGCCAAGAAATCAGTTGGTTCATAAAAATCCTTAATTGCATTATGTTGGGTGTGAAATTCACAAGGTTTGAGAACAACTTTAATAAAGTTGCCTTTCTTTCAAGAGGCGAAGCCACTATCTCTGCATTTCTAGGTTATTCCTAAGAAACAAGATTTTAAGAAAGTCTGTTTTTGTAGGGAAGCACGGCTGTGCTTCTCTACTAACGCTTATTTATATCGATACAGCAGCACCTGTAGTGGGCTTGGGAGGCTGAATTTGAGAGGCTGTCCGCGCCCGATACAACTCTAGTAATCGCTGTTCGTATCTCAATAAATCGTGGTAAATTTCTTTAAAAATAGCAGTTGCAACTGGGTCAGTGTACATTGCACACAAATTGCCAATATCCCCAATACCTGTTTGCACATCTCCCAAAGCAGAACGTAATTGATATATGTCGTCACTTCCTGTTAAGGCACTTTTCACTTTGGCATACTGATTAGCGATATTTGCCCCTAAAGAAGGTTTTTCACCTAATGCTTGAAGATATGTTTCTAGTTTTTCAATATGGCCTTGTTTCTTGCCAATCATTTCTTGAAAAACTAATTTTATTTCGGTATCAGATTCTTTTTCTGCGTACTTTTCTAAAGCTTCTAGCGAATAACGTTCACCAGCAAGGGCAGTATTTAAACCTCTGCCAATTTCACCTTTTGTTGAGCCACCCCAAGCATCAGCTAGTTTCCACCATTGAGCAGTTGTATCTTTTTCATTTGGCAATGCAGCATCTTTGCCACCATAACCCAAACGACTCAAAATAGCTGTGGTGAAAATTGCCAAATCTCCAGGTTCACGAGATGTAATCAAATTTCCATCTACTATTAAAGGTTCATCTGAATAATTTGCACCCGCATTAGTGATGTCTTTGCTAATAGCACTAAAGCCAGTAATTTGTTTACCTTTAAGTAAGTCGCCTTCAATCAAAACTTGTGGCCCGTGGCAAACCGCAGCGACCAATTTTCCTTGTTGTACAGCTTCTTGTACGAAACGTACTGTGTTGGGGTTGCGTCGCATTCTGTCGGGAGCCATACCGCCAGGAATCACTACTGCGTCGAATTCGGCTGCGATCGCTTCCGTTGTAGTACCATCAGCTTGTACGCTTAGCTTACCGCGTTTACCCTTGTATTTTTCATTCATCCGGGAACCAAGCACTACTACGTCCATTCCCGCTTGTTTTAGTCCATTATAAGGAACTGAAAATTCTACATCTTCCACTGCTTGTTCAATGAGGATAGCAACTTTTTTCTTACCAAAGTGATTGTTATTGTGAGCCATAATATGGTATTACCTGTTTATTTCGAGTATTTAACTAGCTAGTATTTTCATTGATGAGAACAATTAAACAACCAGGATTTCTCCTTTATATAATGTTTAAATTGTTCGCTATGCAGGTACTTCACCCGTTGATGAAGTAGCAAACAATTCTTCATAATCGTGAGACAAATGGGCGTGAAAAGCAGCAAAAGTTTCTGGCTTGACAGCATTTTGCAACACAGCAAATACAGCCCGGACATGAATTGCAGTAATAGTTGGTTCTGTATTTTCTTTTTGACTTGCACGGCTAATAAATTCTTGCAAGTTGAAAGAACGATCGCTATTTCCTTTTTGACCTCGCAAGAAATCGCCTAGTTGTTGAGGCAAGTTTGCAGCTAATTCTTCTGCTTCATCATGTGCTATCCGTTCTTTAAGAGTTTCTAATGTGGCACGGGTGGCACGTTCAGCTTCTTCACGAGAATCTGATTGAGCAAGAGTTTGTACATGTGTAATAAACTCGTTGTATTCCACTTTCTACCTCCGCTGTTCAAAATCTTGGAATGTTTTGTTGTTTAGCATTCAGGTAGTTAACAACATCAAAATGGGTAAATTAAAATCTAATTCTTGAATAATAAAAAATAGTTACAAGTTAGAAGTTGACTATCGAATAATTTCGGTTTCATCGCTCCTAACTCATAACTAAAAACTTCAACTACAAGTTGCTTGACCATGAATTTATATTTACCAATTTACGCTGCGATCGCTACTTTAGCTTCGTACTAAGGGGATAGATTATTTTATTACTAAAGCCATACATCTTTAGTAAGAGAACTTGGTAACGAGAAAACGTTATTGTAAAAGTGCAGAAAATAGCTAAGAATATGGCAAAAAAAAATCCCAATGACGAAATAAAAACTGATGATTTGCCGCAAGAAATTACTGAATCTTACGGTACTGGTGTGAAAGACTTGCCAGGATACAATATTGGTGGGCGATCCCTGCGAGACGAAAGACGCGAGTATACAGAAACTAGCCCCCAACTCACTGGTGGCGATGTTGATGCTTATTGGCAGGATGCAGATGCAGTTGGGGATGAAGCTGTTGGTGGTACTGTTGCGACTCCCGATCAAAATGTAACAGAAGATTTAGAAGCAGCAGTGGGCTTAGAAATGGACGATTTTGCGTTGCTGCGTACCAACGATATTTTAGAGGAACGTGACGACGCTCGCTGGGAGTTAGATCCGATGTCTTCCGAAGATTATCAACAACGAGAGTAAGCTGGGGACTGGGGACTGGGCATGAGGAATTGGGAGTGCTGAGTTAAGAATTAAGAATTATTCTCCTTGTCTTCTTTCTTGTCTTCCCATCTCCCCACTCCCCACTCTCCAGCGATGCACTGAGCTTGTCGTACCCCTACGGGGAAGCAAGCTACGCGGAGCGTCTCGTTCGCTCTTAGCGTCTCGTAGAGAAGAGAAGTGTCCCCAGTTCCTTTTACTTATTCTTTTTACACATCAATCCAGATACTACCTTCTTCCACACGAATCGGAAAAACTGGCAGTGTTTTTTCTTGTGAAACCAACGAGAGTACTTTACCTACACCAGGTGGCCAGGGACACCAATTTTTTACCTCACCAGTACTCAGGTCAAAACTACTGCGATGGAAAGAACAAACAATCGCTCCATCTTCAGTGAGTTTTGCACTTTTCAAAGGCAATTTTAAGTGGGGACAGACATTATCTACGGCATAAAGCTGATTTTCGTGATTCAAAAGTAGGATTTTTCGGTTGCCAACTTTTACCACTTGTCGGCTACCTGGCGATAGTGCTTCGGTTGCAAGAACTTTAGTCCAACTCATTAGGTTCTCCTTTCCTAATAGATCTGCTTTTAGTTTCCCGCAATTGTGACCAGTGCGATCGCTTTTTAGGAATGGGAAGGCGGAAGTGGAGAGTCGGAATAAAACTTAAACCTAAGATTTTCATTCACAGTATAAGCCGTATCTGGGTAGTCGCTAAATACGCCATCAATACCTAATTTGAAAAATAGCTCGTATTCTCCTTGGGGATTTCCTTGAAAGTCTAACGGTAAAAAGTGGTCTTCATTGCGGAAAGTCCAGGCATGAACCAGTAAATTAGATGCATGAGCATTGATAATTAAAGATGTTGGTGAGAGCAATTTACCAGTGCTGTCTCTAGAAACTAGTAGATTTTTATGAATTCCAATTGCCTGTGCATATTTAGCAATTTCTTCTAAACCTGAAGCAGTTACTAAATCTGCATATGTCTGATCATTGCTATTAACTACAAAATCATAAGGTTTACCAGTATTATTCAGCAATTGCACCAAAGGTAAATCAGTTTTTGTAGACAAATCTTGCAAATTACTCACTTCAAAAGACTGAATGAAAACAGGTGCATTGGCTCCTTGATAACCGTTTGCGGTTAAAGTTGCTAATAGGGCTGTTTCTAGGGGTAACCCAATAGATTTAAAGTAAGTCGGGTGCTTAGTTTCTGGATAAATTCCGATTTGACGATTAATTTTGGCGCTTTTCTCTTTGGCTAAATCGATGATTTCTTGGAATGTAGGAATTTCAAAGAATCCATCATAAAGAATATTTTGTGGGCGTAGTTGGGGAATTCGCTCTTTGGTTCGTAGTGTTTTCAGTTCTGCAAGGGTAAAGTCTTCGGTAAACCAACCTGTTTTTAATTCTCCATCAATTATTTTGGTGGTTTGATGGTGAGCAAATTCTGTATGTCTAGCAACATCAGTAGTTTCAGAAATTTCATTTTCGTGACGAGCAATTAAAACACCGTCTTTTGTGGAAACTAAATCTGGTTCAATATAGTCAGCCCCTAGTGCGATCGCTAATTCATAAGCAGCTAAAGTATGTTCTGGACGATAGCCACTAGCACCTCGATGTGCAATTATAATTGGGGGTTTATTTGTGAATCTTTTAATCACCTCAGTTTTAAAATCTTAATTTTTGTTTCGTCTGAACTTATCTCTATCTAATTCTTGATTTATATTCATAAATTTTAACTGAAAAAATTTATGTCTTCCTCACAAATCGATATATTTTCATATAACGCCAACTTTCTTCATTTTCTAAATCATATAAACTGCTCATTTCAGTTTTAAAATTATTCTTTAAATCCCAGTAAAATTCACGATTAACTATCAGAAATACTGTCTTGGAATTATTGGTAGCTGTGTTAATTTTTTCTCCTAAATTTTTTCCATTTATTTTTTCGAGAACATATGCTGGTAGATATAAAGTCGATGAATCTCCATAATACTTTAATAACCTATTCTGTCCCAGCAGTAATACAGATTTTCCAGATTCATCTCGATTTTTTACTAAATAATGAACGGCTGAACGATAGTCATCTTTTCCATATAGTGGATCTAAATAGTAATTAAAATTTGAATAAACATTCATAATTACCAAAAAAACAGTAGCTATTTTGGCAAATGTAGACAGGTTATCAAGTTTACTTTGAGGTTGATTTTGAGACTGATAATAATGCAAAAATGTTGACGGTATCAAAATGAAAAGCGGTATACATAAATAAAAAGAATGACGCGGTAACCAATTAATTTTAGTAACTAGAGCAAAGACAAAATTCAGTAAAAATGATGTGCCCAAAATCAATGCAAATAAATAATCAGCACGTTGATATTTTATTTTCTTGGAGTCACTAAATAAACTCTTCACTAAAGCTATAAAAATTACAGCAATAACAATAAAAAAGATTAGTAGATGAGGCCAGTAACCAAGTAAAATTTCTATTTTATTATCACCGCGTAATTCCTCCAGTGGTGGTCCATAGGATGTGCCGACTAATGTCCCGTAGACCACAAACATAATGTTCTGGAATATAGGTAATCCAGTACGAGTAACTGCTGTAGCTGTTGGATCAGATGCAGCAGGTGAAGACAAATAGAACCAAATCATTGGTGAGGAAAAAATTATTGAAGGTATCAACCATTTGATCCATTCTTTGAAGTTTTTATAAACGATAGCATGAGATATATAAAGGGCTGATGTAAACATTACTGTTAAGACACTGCCAAAAGTTGCTATGGCAGTAAAAATCCCAAAAAGCACTTTTGAAATGATTTTATTATTTTGGTCATCCTTGAGTGAATTACTAAAGAAATATATCTGGAGTGAAGCTATAAATATTAATAATGAGTAGGGTCTGGCATCTTGGCTATAGAATACGCTGAAAGAACTGACTGCTAAGATTAAGGAGGACCAAAATGCATGTTTTTTGCCATAAATATTTAGGCAAGTAAAGTACATAACAATTACTGAGCCAACTCCAAGCAAAGCTGACAGCGATCGAATGGCAAATTCACTATCCCCAAAAAATGAACGCCAATAGAACAATAACAAGTAGTAAAGTGGTTGGTATTTATCACCAGCTTCTCGGTTTACAATTTTATAGAGATTTTTTTGAAAACTTGTAGCATCAGATAAAGATAGGCTCCAACCTTCATCAAACCAAAGACTTTGATTTTGCAATAAGAAGAAACGGGTAAAAATGCTAATTGTAATAATTATAAAAAACACAAAATAATATTTTGGTTGTTTCATGTCCATCTCCAAAGCATTAATATACGCAGTATATAACTTTCCAATTCTCAAAATTCTATCTAGACTTGAGCAAGATATTAAAATAAATATCTCTCATTCCGAGTGAGAGTAATCCAATCTATCGAAGACCTTATCACATGAAGGAGTATTTTATTGTGTTAATTATTCTGTTAAACAGAATAACGTATCGTCAAATGATACTCAAAATAAATTGACTCCAGATTCTTGTAAGCATTTCTTATATGACGTTAAACCTTTAAAATCTTTAGCAGATGAGTAGGTATATTGCCATGAGTGAAAATACAGAAACGATTTTTAGTAAAATCATTCGTCGAGAAATTCCCACTGATATTGTATATGAGGATGATTTGGCGTTGGCATTTAAAGACATTCACCCCCAAGCGCCTATCCACATCCTCGTCATTCCCAAAAAACCTCTTGCCACACTAGCTGATGCTGAATCTCAGGATCATGCATTGTTGGGGCATCTTTTATTAACTGCCAAACGCGTTGCCCAAGAAGCTGGACTGAAAAATGGTTATCGAGTTGTCATCAACACAGGTGATGATGGCGGCCAAACAGTCTACCACTTACATCTACATATCTTGGGAGGACGGCAGTTAGATTGGCCTCCTGGTTAATAAAACCAGATGAATCGCACTTGGAAATGCGATTCATCCTTTAAACAAATCAGTACTATAATCAATACTGATTTAAAATTTCTTTACAAATCTTAATTTTGGTCTTAAGGTAGTAGCTATAGGTAAGTAAGTTCACTTACTGAAATCATAAATAACTAACCGCACTTATAAAACAATGACAGCAACCATTCAACGTCGCGAAAGCGCCAACG